>CAVARE010000031.1:0-24813 GCA_963591145.1 Anaerotignum sp.
GCCGCCACTATTGGCGGCCAGCATATGGATCGGTACCCACTATGGAACGTTTACGAGAGAAGAGCGAATCGACGATTTTAACATTTGCAATAAAGAAGTATCGCCACAATTGCTATCCCCTGTATTCTATGTTATCATACAGATACTCAGTGTACGAAAGGGGTGAATTACATGAAGTACGTTATCACAGGCAGAAATCTTGATATTACTGAGAGCATTAAGACAGCAGTTGACGAGAAGATCACTAAGCTGGGAAGGTATTTCGCACCAGAGGTGGTAGCTCAGGTAACAATGAGCGTGGAGAAGAACCGCCAGAAGGTGGAGGTTACGATTCCGGTCAAGGGAGACATAATAAGGGCTGAGAGCGAGAACTCAGATATGTATGTTTCACTGGATCTGGTTGTCAGGGCGATTGAGGTTCAGCTCAAGAAATACCGCAAGAAGATCATTGATCGCTACCAGACTGCAGGTGTTGACTTCGCAGAGGAATATATGGACTCAGAGACAGTTGAGGACGAGCCGGAGATTAAGATCGTTAAGAAGAAAACATTCGATTTTAAGCCGATGGATCCAGAAGAGGCTTGCATGCAAATGGATCTGCTGGGACATGATTTCTTCGTATTTACAAATGCAGAAACTAATCAGATAAATGTTGTATATAAACGTAAAAATGACACATATGGCCTCATCGGACCAGAATTCTGATAAAATAATATTTATGATTTAAATGGCATCAGCGCCTTTAATGGCGCTGATGTTTTAGGATATGTAACTATTCAGAGCCATGCAAAACTGCTTTCTGCGAATGCTTGCATTCGCGCAGATAAGCAGTTTTATATGGCGAGATATCCACATGAGCAAAAGGAAAGCTTCGAAGAAGCGATTTTGCGAATGGGGTTCTGAATAGTTACGAATACGAGAAAAAAACTATATACATGGACAAGAAAATCGTACTGATATTATTAACCGTAGTATTTATAGCGGCGGCAGCGACGTCTCCGGAGCTGGAGCTCATCGTAATGGCCGATGAATCTCAGAGCAATGCAGAGATCTGCCTTGAAGAGGATTTATTAGACCTTAAGGATACTAAGGCGGATGATGATCAAGTTAAAAATAAATATGAAGCTGAGTCAACTGATACGAAGGTAAAAACAGCTGAGAGTAAAGCCGATAAACAGACTCAGAACAGCAGTAATGTTAATTCATTCCTGACGGCATTCCTGCCGTCTCAGGGACTGACTCTCAACATAGACACAGGCTTTTATTATGTTAATCTGCCAGTCGATATGAAGGCGGGCTGGATAAAAATCGGAAGTACATGGAATTATTTTGATACATCTGGAAGGAGACTCATCTAGAGGCTGTTGAAACAGACTGCACATGAACGCAGCGATAAAAATAGTTGTTCATCTCGCAGCAGAAAATGCATCTGCTGCAGAGCATTTGTAATATTACATTTGCAGATACATGAACAGAAATTTGCCATGGATTTTTCAGCATATAATGGTTGCACATGTGTAATTAATAAAATATAATAACCAAGATTGTGTACAGAGAGGGAAGGAATTCCTATGCTCTGTATAATGGCGTTTATAATAAGCCAATAGGAGGCACAGATGAGTTTTATAAATAAAATATTCGGAAATAGTTCTTCAAGGGAAATCAAGAAGATCCAGCCCTTAGTTAATAAAATTCTTGCATTAAAACCACAGATGGAAGCGCTGACAGATGAGCAGCTGCAGCATAAGACAGTAGAGTTCAAGGAGCGCCTGGCCAATGGCGAGACGTTAGATGACATTCTTGTTGATGCCTATGCCACAGTCAGAGAGGCTACAAGGCGTGTGCTTGGAACAGAGCATTATCCTGTACAGCTGATGGGCGGCATTATCCTGCACCAGGGTCGTATCGCAGAAATGAAGACCGGTGAAGGTAAGACCCAGACCTGTCTTCTCCCGGCATATTTGAATGCTCTCACAGGCAAGGGCGTTCATATCGTAACAGTTAACGATTACCTGGCAAACCGTGATGCTGAGTGGATGGGACAGGTACACAGATTCTTAGGACTGACCGTAGGCTGCGTTCTTAACTCTATGGAGACCAGCGAGCGTCAGGCAGCATATAATTGCGACATCACATATATTACCAACAACGAGCTGGGATTCGATTACCTGAGGGACAACATGGTTGTTCAGAAGGAGAAGCAGGTACAGAGAGGGTTAGTATTTGCCATCGTCGACGAGGTCGACTCTGTACTTATTGATGAGGCCAGAACACCTCTTATCATCAGCGGCCAGTCAGCCAAATCTACCAAGTTATATGAGCTGGCAGATATCCTGGCCAAGCAGTTAGTCAAGGGCGAGGCCAAGGAATTATCCAAGATGGATGTCATCATGCATGAAGACATCGAGGAAACGGGTGACTTCGTTGTAAATGAGAAGGAGAAGATCGTTAACCTGACAGAGGAAGGTGTTAAGAAGGTTGAGGACTTCTTCAAGATCGAGAACCTGGCAGATCCTGAGAACCTGGAGATCCAGCATCATATCATACTTGCCCTCAGGGCGCACAACCTGATGTTCAGGGATCAGCAGTATGTTGTTAAGGATGATCAGATCATGATCGTTGATGAGTTCACCGGCCGTATCATGCCGGGCAGACGTTATTCAGACGGTCTGCATCAGGCTATTGAGGCCAAGGAGCATGTTAAGGTTAAGAGAGAGAGCAAGACTCTGGCAACCATCACCTTCCAGAATTTCTTCAACAAATATAAGAAGAAATCCGGTATGACTGGTACTGCTAAGACAGAGGAAAATGAGTTCCAGAACATTTACGGCATGGACGTTGTAGAGATTCCTACTAACCTTCCTGTTATCCGTAAGGACCTCGAAGATGCTGTTTATAAGACCAAGAAAGAGAAATACAACGCTGTTATCAACGAGATCGTTAAGGCTCACGAGAAGGGCCAGCCGGTTCTGGTAGGTACGATCACGATTGAGACTTCAGAGCTGTTGTCAACGATGCTTAAGAAACGAGGCATCAAGCATAACGTACTTAATGCTAAATATCACGAGCTGGAGGCTCAGATAGTTGCAGAGGCAGGCCAGCATGGCGCTGTTACGATCGCAACTAACATGGCAGGTCGTGGTACCGATATTAAGCTGGATCCTGAGGCTAAGGCAGCAGGCGGCCTTAAGATCATCGGAACGGAGCGTCACGAGTCACGTCGAATCGACAACCAGCTGCGTGGTCGAAGCGGACGACAGGGCGACCCTGGTGAGTCCAGATTCTATATCTCTCTTGAAGATGATCTGATGAGACTGTTCGGATCTGAGAGACTCATGAACATCTTCAATACCTTAGGCGTTGCGGAAGGCGAGGAGATTCAGCATAAGATGCTGTCAAATGCCATCGAAAGAGCTCAGACTAAGATCGAGAATAACAACTTCGGCATCAGAAAGAATCTGCTCGAATACGACCAGGTAATGAACGATCAGAGAGAGATCATCTACGCAGAAAGAGAGCGTGTATTGAACGGCGAGTCAATGCGTAAGTCTATCTTAGAGATGATCAATGCAGATGTTCAGAGATTCGTTGGCGCAGCGATCGTGGATGATGCCGCAGTTTCAGAGTGGGATATGCTCTCATTTAACGAGATGTATATGCCGGTATTCCCGACATCAGGCCCTGTAGAGATCGCAGGCACGAAGGAGGCCGAGGCAGCAGAAGAGAAGGCTCGTGCAGATGCAGCCAAGAAGCAGGCAGAAATCGCTATGCAGGCATCACTTAATCCGGAGATGGCTGCACTGCAGATCAAGGTTCTTCCTAAGCTTCCATACCTTGTAGAGGCAAATGGAAACTACAAGAAGTCTAACCTGCTGGAAGACGTTACGAAGCACAGCATTGAGCTCTATGAGAAAAAAGAGAAGCAGTTCCCTTCAGAGGAGCAGCTGCGTGAGGTTGAGCGAGTTGTCCTGCTGAGAGTCATCGACAGACATTGGATGAATCACATTGATGATATGGAGCAGCTCCGTCAGGGTATCGGTCTTGCGGCTTACGGCCAGAAGGATCCGCTGGTTGAATATAAGATGCAGGGATTCGGCATGTTCGACGACATGATCGCATCAATTCAGGAAGAGACTGTTAAGACCATGTTTAGTCTCAGAATCGAGCAGAAGATCGAGAGAGAACAGGTGGCTCAGCCTATGGCAACCAACAAGGATGATTCACTGGCCAAGGCTCCTAAGAAGAGAGACGTTGATAAGGTATATCCAAATGATCCATGCCCATGCGGCAGCGGCAAGAAATATAAGCAGTGCTGCGGTCGTAAAGCTTGATAGAAATACAAACCATGCAGGGCAGATTTATCTGCCCTGTTGTGCTATTCGGAGGAACTGATGGTATTATTAGACCAATATAAATACGATCTTCAGCAATATGCACCTCAGATGACTGATCTGGAGAGTGCGCTGGGAAGAGATGAGAAGGAGAAGAGAATCGCAGAGATCGAGGTTCATATGAATGAGCCTGGATTTTGGAATGATGGCGAGAAATCCGGAACCCTCATGAAGGAGATGAAGCTCCTTAAGGAAGAACTGAGCAACTACGACGAGTTAAAGAGTCAGTTCGAGGATCTCGGAACACTCATTGATATGGCGATTGAGGAAAAGGATGATGATCTGACAGAGGAGATTGAGACGGAATATGCTTCATTTGTAAGCAACATTGAGGCATATAAGATCTCTACATTGCTGTCAGGAGAATTTGACCATATGGATGCGATCCTGACTCTTCACGCAGGCGCAGGCGGCACAGAGAGCTGCGACTGGGCGGGCATGTTATACAGAATGTATACCCGCTGGGCTGACAGACATAAGTATTCGGTGGAGGTGCTGGACTATCTGGACGGTGATGAGGCCGGCATCAAGTCGGTAACTATTCAGGTATCGGGACCTAACGCATATGGATATCTGAAGTCTGAGAAGGGCGTTCATCGTCTCGTACGTATCTCGCCATTTAATGCGGCAGGCAAGAGACAGACTTCATTTGTCAGCTGCGATGTAATGCCTGACATTGAGGAGAATCTGGACGTTGAGGTAGCAGATGAGGATATCAGGATTGATACATATCGTTCATCAGGTGCCGGCGGTCAGCATATCAACAAGACATCATCAGCCATCAGAATCACACATATTCCGACAGGCATCGTGGTTCAGTGTCAGAATGAGCGCAGCCAGTTCCAGAATAAGGACAAGGCCATGCAGATGCTGAAGGCCAAGCTCTATCTGCTTAAGAAAGAAGAGCAGGCCAAAAACCTGGCAGACATCCGAGGCGATGTTACGGATATCGCATGGGGCAATCAGATACGTTCATACGTAATGCAGCCATATACCATGGTCAAGGATCACAGAACCAACTGCGAGGTGGGCAATGTAGGCGCCGTATTAGATGGCGAGATAGACGTATTCATGAACGAATATTTGAAGTTTATTAATAACAAGAATTAAAGTGTTGTAGGCAGAACGGGGGCAATTATGATTAATGTAGCGGTTTTAGGATATGGAACGATAGGTTCGGGCGTTGTAGAGGTGCTGTCTCAGAACAAGGAGATCGTAGCTGAGCATGCAGGAGAGCAGATTCAGGTAACACATGTACTTGATCTGAGGGATTTTCCGGGCAGCCCGATTGAAAATATATTGACACATGATTTTGCTGATATTGCAAATGATGATGCAGTAGACATCGTTGTGGAGGTAATGGGCGGCACAGGTGCTGCATATAAATTCGTTAAGGCATCACTTGAGGCCGGCAAGAGCGTTGTAACTTCTAATAAGGCGCTGGTTGCAGCCTATGGTCCGGAGCTGATTCAGCTGGCAGCTGACAATAATGTTAACTTTATGTTTGAAGCTTCAGTAGGCGGCGGCATTCCGATCATAAGACCGCTTACCAGAAGCCTTACGGCTGATGATATTCTTGAGATTACAGGCATATTAAATGGCACGACTAATTTTATTCTGACCAAGATGTATAATGAAGGAAGCGCATTTGCGGCCACACTTAAGGAAGCTCAGCAGTTAGGATATGCTGAGGCTGATCCTACAGCCGACATCGAGGGCCACGATCCTTGCAGAAAGATCGCGATACTTACGTCTCTGGCAAATGGTCAGTTCGTAGATTTTGAAGATATCAAATGCACAGGCATCACTAAGATCACGGCTATTGATATCGCATTTGCCAAGGCTATGGGTAAGAAGATCAAGCTGTTCGGTACCAGCTTCAAGCAAAATGGCAAGATTTATGCAGAGGTTGCGCCGGCCATGATCGGTTCGTCTCATCCGCTGTTTGCAGTTGATGATGTTATGAATGCGATTCTGGTGAAGGGCAATATGTTAGGCGATGTTATGTTCTATGGCGCTGGCGCAGGCTCACTTCCGACAGCATCTGCAGTTGTATCTGACATAATCGTTGAGGCAAGACATTTGGATGAGAACATCCCTGTTAAGATGCTTCCTGAGAAGATGGAGCTGGGCGATGTGTCCGAGGCAACCTCTAAATATTATGTGAGAATGCTGAAGGGCGAGAAGCCGGCATTTGCGGTAGAAAAGGAGATTACAATAGACGAGTATCCGGAATATAAGGCTTATCTTACGGGCGAGATGACCGGAGCACAGGCAGCAGCTATTAAGGCTGAGATGTCTATTAAGTTGAAATAAATGTAACTGTTCAGATGGATGCATTGACCTGCCGGAGGGCGGGCATAAAATCACACGGAGGCTGATATGACTTATGAGTCTGAGAGCGAGAAGGAGACCTTCGAGCTGGGATTTAAGATGGGACAGTGTGCATCACCCGGTGATGTATATTGTTTAGATGGCGATCTGGGTGTAGGCAAAACAGTATTTACGGCGGGATTCGCACAGGGTCTCGCCATTCGCACGCCTATATGTTCACCTACATTTACGATATTGCAGGTATACGAGGAGGGCAGACTCCCTCTGTATCATTTCGATGTCTACAGGATCGCAGATGTAAGTGAGATGGACGAGATAGGATTCGATGAATATGCATTCGGTGAGGGCGTATGCCTTATCGAGTGGGGCAGCCAGATTGAAGAGATACTGCCGAAGGGAACGATCCACGTTAAGATCGAGAAAGATCTGGCGAGAGGATTCGACTACAGGTTGATCACTGTAGATGACAGATAAAAAAGTGGATTGCGTGCCGGGACGGCGCAGCTCCCTGAATAAGATGCGTTATAAATAAGTCAGCTGCTACGTGCTTTCAGCACTCTCGCAGCTGCGCCTGACACTTCGCATTTCGAGCTATCGCTCTACATGCTCATGCAGGCTAGCCCATCCAATGGCTGCACAACAAGGCAAACAAGCTTGCCTTGTTGCACAGCCACTGTCTGGGACTTTTATAGCACATCAGCGTAGGCGTTTTCGAGCAGGGGCTGCACGCCGAGGTTCACGGCACGCAACTCATTGCGTACTACACGGCTGTTAAGGTAGTAGGAGGACATAAATGAAGATTTTAGCAATTGAAAGCTCAGGAGCACAGGCATCTGCTGCGATACTGCAGGATGGTAAGGTGTTGGCATACGAAGAAGGACCATTCAAGGTTACGCACTCAGAGACGCTGATGCCGCTTGTGGCAAGGACATTTGCAGTTGCAGGAATAAGGAAGGAAGACATAGATGCGATCGCGGTAAGCGGCGGACCCGGATCGTTTACAGGTCTTAGGATCGGCAGTGCCACGGCCAAGGGGCTGGGAATGGCACTTAAGAAGCCGCTGATCCACGTGCCTACACTCCATGCGATGGCATATAACTTCCTGGGCAGCGGCAATATCATAGTGCCGATCATGGACGCAAGAAGAGATCAGGTATACACGGGAGTGTTCACATTTGTAATCCGTCCTGACCAGATGATTGACTTCTCGGTATTTAAGGACAGCTCTGCCATGAGCATTACTGAGCTGATGGAATATCTGAACGACCTTACGAGCCTGGATGGTAATCCGCCGCTGGTGGTATTCATGGGCGATGGTGTCGAGAAATACGAGCAAACCATAGACGAGCTGGCGGACTTTAATTATGCATTGGCACCGGACGAGCTGAATCTGCAGAGAGCGGATTCTGTTGGTCTCGTGGGCATGATTTATTATTTCGAAGGTATGGTTACGGATCCTGATGAGGAGGCACCGGATTATTTAAGACTCAGCCAGGCCGAGAGAGAAGCTAAGGAAAAGAAGAAATAATGGAGATAAAATACTTTGAATTAGCTTACGAGGACATAGAGCAGATTTCCAGAATGGAGTCCAAATTCTTCTCGACACCATGGTCGGAGGCCAGCATCGGACATTATGCAGAGGCGGGCAATACCATATTTGTTGTTGCAAGAAATGACGAGCCTTATGTATCGGATGCCATGAATATGTCTGCTGCATCAGGTAATGCGGCAAATGTTGCGGCAAATATCTGCGACGGACATAGAGAAGAGGATCTTCCGAGAAGGGTAGTGGGATATGCCGCTGTATTATGCGCAGCGGATGAAGGCAACCTGGTAAGCATCGGCGTAGAAGAGGATTGCCGGGAGATGGGCATTGCGACAGAGCTTCTGGATATAGCCTATGAAATGGCGCTTGAGCGGGGCGTAACCTCAATCAATCTGGAGGTCAGGGAGAGCAATGAACCGGCTATCACCATGTACGAGAAGGAAGGATTCGTGAAAGTCGGCAAGAGACCGAATTTCTACCGCAATCCTACAGAAGATGCGCTGCTGTATATAAAACAAATCGGCCAGGAATAGTTGCGGGAATCAACATAGCACGAAAGGATGAGGACATGCTTGACATCTGTCTATTGGGCTCAGGCGGGATGATGCCGCTGCCGCGCAGGCATCTGACGGCCATGATGGCCAGATACAATGGATCGAATATATTGATAGATTGCGGCGAGGCTACTCAGATCGCCATCAAGGAGCAGGGCTGGTCGTTTAAGCCGATAGACCTTATATGTATCACGCATTTTCACGGGGATCATATAGGAGGACTCCCAGGACTTCTGCTTACCATGGGCAATGCTGACAGAAGAGAGCCACTTAATATAATTGGCCCCAAGGGACTCAAGAGAGTATGCGAGAGCTTAAGAGTCATCGCTCCGGAGCTGCCATTTGATATAAACTATATAGAGATAGAAGATGATGAGCAGAGCTTCTGGTTCCCGGAATTCAGGATAGAGGCCTTCAAGGTGAAGCACAGGGTTACCTGCTACGGCTACAGTCTGATCATAGACAGGGCAGGCAAATTCGATGTGGAACGGGCACGGGCTCTTCCGATACCCGTCCAAATGTGGGGCAAGCTGCAGGGCGGCGAGACTATTGAGTACGAGGGAAATACATATACTCCGGACATGGTAATGGGCGGCGCGCGCAAGGGTCTTAAGGTTACTTACTGCACTGATACCAGACCACTGGATATTATTGCGGAGAAGGCAAAAGGGGCTGACCTGTTCATTTGCGAGGGCATGTATGGTGACAAGGACAAGCAGGAAGACGCGGAGAAGAAACGCCATATGACATTTTATGAGGCCGCAGCGCTGGGAGCCCAGGCGCAGCCCGAGAGAATGTGGCTTACGCATTACAGTCCGTCCCTCATAAGGCCGACGGAATATATGGACGAGGTTCATAAAATATTTGACCGGGTGGAACCTGGCAAGGACCTCAAGAGTATTACTTTGAATTTTGAAGAAGACTAAATAAAGGCACAGTTATGAAAGACATAGTTATATTAGGAATTGAGTCCAGCTGCGACGAGACGGCAGCTGCAGTTTCTGTAAATGGAACCAATATTTTAAGCAATGTTATTTATTCGCAAATAGATCTGCATACCCTATACGGCGGGGTTGTCCCTGAGATCGCATCAAGAATGCATATCGCTAAGATCAATCAGGTTATTAAGAAAGCACTGGCAGATGCCGGCAAGACCTTAGATGACCTGGATGCCATTGCTGTAACTTATGGCCCGGGTCTGGTGGGAGCACTCCTGGTAGGCGTATCAGCTGCCAAGGCAATCGCCTGGGCGAAGGACAAGGATCTCGTGGCAGTTAATCATATCAAGGGTCATGTATGTGCCAATTATATAGAGCATCCGGATCTGAAGCCGCCATTCTTATGTCTGGTTGCTTCAGGCGGACATACGCATCTGGTAAAGGCAACTGACTATACCACATATGATATCATCGGCCGTACCCGTGATGATGCGGCAGGCGAGGCTTATGATAAGATTGCCAGAGCCATAGGACTGGGATATCCGGGCGGACCGAAGGTAGAGAAGGCTGCAAGAAACGGAGATCCGACTGCATTTGCCTTTCCTAGAGCTAAGATCGCAGATAATCCATATGATTTCAGCTTCTCGGGAGTGAAGAGCGCGGTGCTTAATACCATAAATTCGTATCAGATGAAGGGTATGGAGATCACGGAACAGTTTCAGGCGGATGTTGCGGCATCGTTCCAGGCAGCAGTTATTGATTCCCTGAGAGAGCGTGTGCTGATGGCGATAGACGAGTTTGGCATTAAGGATTTTGCCATGGCCGGGGGCGTTGCGTCCAATCAGGCATTAAGGGGCGCACTTAAGGAAGCCTGCGAGGGCGTAGGTGTTAATTTCTCTTGTCCATCACCAATCTTCTGCACAGATAATGCGGCCATGATCGCAGTTGCAGGATATTATGAATACATTAATGGACATACGGCAGATTTAGATCTTAATGCGGTGCCGGGACTTAAACTGTAAATGAGAACAATAGCGATAATCTTATCAGGCGGCCGAGGAACGAGGTTTGGCGCTGCCATACCAAAGCAATATATTGAAGTCTGCGGCAAGCCAGTGCTGGCATATACATTGTCAGCATTTCAGGAGAGTCACGTCGATGAGATCGTGATCGTGGCTGCTGCAGAATATATGGAATTGTGCAGGCAAATTGCATCAGATCATGGCATATCTAAGCTGACAGCTGTCGTGGAAGGCGGAGCGGAAAGGTACGATTCCGTGCTTAACGGCCTTAGACATGTGATGGATACTGACGGCTGTGCGATCATACTGATTCACGACGGCGCACGGCCATTTATCACTGCAGCTGCAATTAATGACATAATAGATGAGACTGCGGAGGCAGGAGCCTGCATAGCTGCGACGCATTGTACAGATACGATCAAGCTGGCGGATGCAAATGACCAGATAGTGTCGACAACTGACAGAAGCCTTACATGGGCGGCCCAGACACCTCAGGCATTCTATCTGGATGACATCTATGATGCATACGAGCAGCTGATAGGCAGTGGAGAAAACATGAAGTCTGGAATTAAGATTACAGATGATGCGATGGTATATCAGCTGGCATATCCTGACAGAGCAGTGAGATTATATGACGCAGGCAAGGACAATTTTAAGATAACCAGCCCGTCGGACATCATACTTGCAGAGATGATCATAAGAAAAGAAAGAAGTGATCTCGCAAATATTGATTCGCAAAATCAGTCATAAAAATGCAGATAATTCGGAAATGCTTCGTAAAATTTCATCCAGTCACGGGCAGTACGAAAAATAAATGTCCAGTTTTTAAAAAACAGGTTGACAAAAGTTCTGTGTTAATGGTAAACTTACTCTCGCCGTGCTGATAACGGCTGACAACAAAATATGGAGAGGTATCGAAGTGGTCATAACGAGGCGGTCTTGAAAACCGTTTGTCCGCAAGGGCGCGTGGGTTCGAATCCCACCCTCTCCGCTGCAACAAAGGAGTTCCATTTGGAACTCCTTTGTTGCAATTTACAGCATATTTATGATATGCACTTTTATTTATGACCGTGCCGGGACGGCGCAGCTCACTATTGAAACTATTAATAAAAGTCGATTGCTACGCACTTCGTGCTTTCGCAATCTCGACGCACTTCGCAATCCGGACTATCGTCCTACTTGCTCATGTCGTCTAGCACGTCCAATGGCTGCACAGTTGCACGAGCAAGCTCGAGCAACTGCACAGCCGTTGTCCGTGACTTTTATAACACATCAGCGAAGGCGTTTTCGAGCAGTGGCTGCACGCCGAGGTTCACGGCACGGCCATTAATAGAGTCCATACACAGAGGTGATAGAAAATTGCAGAGAAAATTCAAATTCAAAACATTATTTTCATATCTGGCCATCATTGCAGGCGCGCTGATCGCCAGCTTCTCGGTTGCCTGCATCCTGCTTCCTAATGATGCGATTGATTACGGCACCGCAGGTATCGGTATTATCATTAACAAGGTCACGGGACTACAGCTGTCCCTGTGCGTGTTCTTAGTTTTCATTCCGTTTCTGATAGCGGGAGTGATATTCCTGGGCAAACGGTTTCTCGCCAAGACAGCGGTGGGATTCATTGTATATACACTGGGTCTTACGTTGTTTGAGAAGATTCATATTGAGCTTAATATGGAACATTTCCTGGCTGCGGCCTTTGGAGGCGCAGCGCTGGGCGTGGGATTGTCATTGATCCTTAGAAATGGCGGCTGCATCGACGGCTCAGAGATCGTGGCCAATATTCTTGTGAATAAAATTTATGCCAAGACAGGCAAGGACTACAGTATCTCCAGCTTCCTGCTGGGATTTAACATCTGCGTATATATCGCGGCTTATATCTTAATTGATGAAAACTCTGCATTGCTGAGCATTCTCGTATATGTCATTGCGACAGCCGTGATCAATCACTTTACGGATCACTTCGAAGCCATTAAGCAGGTTACGATCATCACCAAGGATCCTGATGAGATCGTAAAAGAAATTAAAGAAGAACTGCACAAAACCTGCACGATCATTCAATCGGCAGGTGTGATCGATGGTGAGAATAAGACCATCATTTGTTATGTCAACTATTTCGAGCTTCAGCAGATGAAGCAGATAATATCTAAGAACAAGGGCACATTCAGCACAGTTTCTACGATAGAGGAGATACTGAGGTAACACTCTGGGCCTTAGGGCATCGGCCGTACATCCTGGTTATGCGAAGTATCCTTTCGGACAGCTCGTCAGTTAGCTCGCCAGGCAGCAGCCTCCATGTCCAGTTATTGCCGGTGGTGCTGGGCATATTCATACGATTGCCGGCACCGAGCCCCAGATAGTCCTGCATTTGCGCGATAAAAAGATCTGCAACCGAGCTCTGACCCGCACGGATGACCGCCCACAGAAAGTCCTTCTTGCGCTTAATTCCCAGATAATCAAGGGCAAATGCAATATCCTTCTTAGAAGCGCCGTCAAGCCACTCCAGAAGCGGCGCATTATCATGCGTTCCTGTATAGCAAATGCAATGATTATCATATGTATGGGGCAGATAATCACTTTCCTCCTCTGAATCGAAGGCAAATTCCAGAACCTTCATGCCAGGCCAGCCAGACTCGGCCAGCAGGGCCTTGAGTGCAGGCGTAGGAGTTCCCAGATCCTCTGCTATAAAATTAGTCTCATTAAACCAACCGGACAGACGACCAATCAGATCCATGCCGGGACCTTCCTTCCATTTGCCGAATTTGGCAGATGGCTTGCCATAAGGCACAGCCCAGTATTCCGAGAATCCGCGGAAGTGGTCGATTCGTATAACATCGAACAGCTCGCAGATGCCGCCGATTCTGCGGATCCACCAGCCGTAGCCGTCTTCGCGCATCTTATCCCAGTTATATAGCGGATTGCCCCAGAGCTGGCCGTCCTTTGAGAAATAATCAGGCGGAACACCTGCCACGTCCTTAGGAATATATTGATCATCCAGATCAAAATAATATGGCTCACTCCATACATCAGCGCTGTCCAGCGAGACATAGATCGGAATATCGCCGATGATTTTGATCCCCAGGGAGTGCACATATTCCTTGAGGGCATTCCATTGCTTGAAAAATAAGAATTGAATATAAATGAATAATTCAATATCGTCCTTCAGTTCGGCTCGATACTGGTTGAGAACATCCGGATCCCTGAAACGAAGTGCCTGATCTGGCCAGTCAATCCATGACTTCATGCCGAAGTATCGCTTGCATGCCATATATAGGGCATAGTCGTGAACCCAGCCGTTTTCTGATTGAAACTTAAGTACATCGGCTATGTCCCGTCCCCAGCCCTTTTCCTTGGCCAGTGCCAGCACTTTAAATCTTTTCTCGAACAGTTTGCCGTAGTCTACATGACGGGGATCCGAACCGAAATCTATGCCGTTGATATCATCTGCGCTTATCAATTTGTCTTCTACCAGCATATCCAGGTCGATAAAATATGGATTGCCTGCGAATGAAGAGAAGCTCTGATAAGGGGAATCGCCGTAGCTGGTAGGTCCCAGCGGAAGCATTTGCCAGTACCTCTGACCTGACTTATGCAGCCAGTCTGCAAATTCATAGGCAGCCCTTCCGAGGGTGCCGATGCCATATGGAGATGGCAATGATGATATAGACATTAAGATTCCGCTGGCGCGTTCCATAAAATATAATCTCCTTATGTTCTGTGTTATTGTGAATATCCCGGCAAATGGCATTTCAAAAATGGTAATTTTTTCGTTTACAATTCCACCTGGCTTCGTGTAGAATTCTAGCACAAACCGTTTGGGAATAAAACTCGAATACGTAATGGGCGAGGCGCCTGCATTGCGAGGTATTCCCAGATAGCTATTGCCCTTGATTTTTGCACATAAAAGCATCTATAAAAAAAATTAAACTAATTAGAACAAATTTCTAAAAAAACATGAAAATACATGTTTGAACTCAGCAAATTAGACAAAAAAACACGAAAAAGAATTACTAATTGGTCAGGCATATTTTATTTAAAATTATGGTTTAAGGTGCTAGAATTTAGAAATTGACGAGGGTAACAACAAAAGGAGGAAATCAATGGAAATTAAGAAGATCAAGAAAGTTCTTGTTGCAAACCGTGGAGAGATCGCTACACGTGTAATCAGAGCATGTTTTGACCTCGGCATCAGTACTGTTGCTATATACTCGAAGGAAGACATATATAGTGAGCACAGAATCAAGGCTGACGAGGCTTATATGATAGGCGAGAACTTAAGCCCTCTGGGTGCGTATCTTGCAATAGACGAGATTGTAGATCTTGCTAAGAGAAAAAATGTTGATGCAATTCATCCGGGCTATGGCTTCTTGAGTGAAAATGCAGCATTTGCCAGGGCATGTGAGAAGGCCGGCATCAAATTCATCGGACCTGACTCAACTGTATTGGGACAGATGGGTGATAAATTATCTGCCAAGGAAATGGCATTAAAATGCAATGTTCCGACAGTTCCTGGCAGCACCGAGCCTCTTAAGGATGGCAAGGAAGCATTGGCAAAGGCTATCGAATATGGATTCCCGATTATTCTTAAGGCTGCATCTGGCGGCGGCGGACGTGGAATGAGAGCATGCTTCGCTCCGGAAGAGGTTGAGCCTGCATTTGAGCTTGTTAGATCAGAGGCCAAGAAGGCATTTGGCAATGATGATATATTTATTGAGAAATTCCTCGTTAAGCCTAAGCATATCGAGGTTCAGATCCTGGCGGACGAGAGCGGCAATGTAGTTCATCTCTATGAACGTGACTGCTCACTGCAGAGAAGATATCAGAAGGTAGTAGAGTATACACCTGCATGGTCACTGCCTGTAAGCGTAAGAGAATCAATCTGCGCAGATGCTGTTAAGATTGCTAAGGAAGTTGGATATACCAATGCAGGTACCGTTGAATTCCTGGTAGACCAGAGCAGCGGCAAGCATTATTTCATAGAGATGAATCCTAGAATCCAGGTTGAGCATACCGTTACAGAGATGGTAACAGGAATCGACCTTGTACGTGCGCAGATCCTTGTTGCAGCAGGATATCCGCTGTCACATCCTATGATCGGCATCAATTCTCAGGCTGATGTTAAGACCAGAGGATATGCCATCCAGTGCCGTATCACTACAGAGGATCCGGCCAATAATTTCGCACCGGATACAGGTAAGATCACAGCTTATAGATCATGCGGCGGCAATGGCATCAGACTTGATGGCGCCAATACATATGTAGGATCTGAGATCACACCGTATTATGACAGTCTTCTTGTTAAGGTTACATGCTTCGACTCAACATTTGAGGGTACAGCCAGAAAGGCTCTTCGTGCACTTAGAGAAACTACTATCCGCGGTGTTAAGACTAATGTTGGATTTATCAGCAATATCCTTAGAAATGAGACATTCCTGAAGGGTATGTGCTATACGAAATTTATAGATGAGACTCCTGAACTCTTCGACCTGCCAGACAGCAAGGACAGAGCTACTAAGATGCTTAAGTATATCGGAAACATCTGTGTAAATGATCCTAAGGCAGGATATAAGCTGTTCGATACACCTAGATTTGTTAAAACATCAGGACAGCCGCCTAAGCCAGGCTACAAGCAGATGCTTGATGAGAAGGGACCTAAGGCAGTATGTGATCACGTACTTAATGAGAAGAAGCTTCTCATTACTGATACAACCATGCGTGATGCTCAGCAGAGCCTTCTTGCTACAAGACTTCGTACCCGTGATATGGTTAAGGGTGCGGATGCCATGGCAGAGATCCTGGCAGACTGCTTCTCATTTGAGATGTGGGGCGGTGCAACATTTGATACTGCTTACAGATTCTTATATGAGTCACCATGGGAGAGACTGGATATGCTCCGTGAGAAGATTCCTAATGTCTTATTCCAGATGCTCTTAAGAGGCTCTAATCTGCTGGGATATTCAAGCTATCCTGATAATGAGGTTAGAAAATTCGTTGAGCAGGCTGCTAAGGGCGGCATCGATGTATTCAGAGTATTCGACTCACTGAACTGGATTCCTAACATGGAAGTTGCCATGGATGAGGTTCTGAAGCAGAACAAGATCCTCGAGGCTACTATGTGCTATACAGGCGACATCATGGATCCTAGACGTGACAAATATACACTGGAATATTATGTCAAGATGGCTAAGGAATTAGAAAAGCGCGGCGCTCATATGCTGGCAATCAAGGATATGTCAGGTCTGCTGAAGCCATATGCAGCTGCTAAGCTGGTTAAGACTCTGAAGCAGGAAGTAGGTATTCCTATTCATCTGCATACTCATGATACCTCAGGCAACCAGGTTGCTGCATGCATCATGGCAGCAGAGGCCGGAGTTGACGTTGTAGACCTTGCTATTTCTTCAATGTCAAGCCTTACCAGCCAGCCATCTATGAACTCTGTTTGCTCAGCTCTTAAGGGTTCAGAGAGAGACACTGGCATGGATATGAGACAGCTGGAAGCTCTGTCAGAATACTGGGAGGATATCAGAGGCAGATATGATTCATTTGAATCAGACCTTAAGACACCTCTTACAGATATATACAGATATGAGATTCCTGGCGGACAGTATACGAACCTGCGTCCACAGGTACAGAGCCTGGGACTGGGCCACAGATTTAATGAAGTAAGAGAAATGTTCGTAACTGTTAACCAGATGCTGGGTGACATCGTTAAGGTTACTCCTTCATCTAAGATGGTGGGAGACCTGGCAATATTCATGGTTCAGAACAACCTTACTGCAGAAAATATCGTTGAGAAGGGTGAAGCATTGGCCTTCCCTGACAGCGTAGTAAGCTACTTCAAGGGCATGATGGGACAGCCTGCATGGGGATTCCCTAAGGATCTTCAGAAAGTTGTACTGAAGGGCGAGGAGCCTATCACCTGCAGACCTGGCGATCTGTTAGAGCCGATTGATTTCGATGCTGTTAGAGATAGAATCAGAGAATTCAAGAAGGACGAAGAGATTACAGACAGAGATCTGGTTAGCTGGGTAATGTTCCCTAAGGTTGTAGAAGACTTCTACAAGAAACGTAAGGAATATGGCTATATCACGAGACTGGGAAGCCACGTATTCTTCCATGGACTGGCAGAAGGCGAGACCAATAAGGTTAACATCGAAGATGGTAAGACCCTGGTTATCAAATATCTGGGCAAGGGGGATCTGCATGAGGATGGTACCAGAACAGTTCACTTCGAGCTTAATGGTTCCCTCAGATATGTAGATGTAGTTGATAATACGGCTTCTAAGAGCGTAGTTACAGTTCCTATGGCTGATCCTTCTGACAAGAGCCAGGTAGGTGCATCAATTCCAGGTGCGGTTTCTAAGATCCTGGTTAAGGCTGGAGATAAGGTCGAGGAGAATCAGGCTCTGGCTGTAGTAGAGGCTATGAAGATGGAAACCAGCGTAACAGCCCGTATGGCCGGTGTGATCGAAGAGGTTCTTATTTCTGAGAATGACACGGTTAAGGCTGGTCAGCTTCTTATGAAGATAAAATAATCAATTGATATTGCATAACAACATAACAGTAATATATAATGGCTGGCGCAGAGGGAATGAATGGTTCCCTCTGCGTTAGTTGTTTTGGTAAATACCGTGACAACGGGGGATCACGCGAGGCGTGGTTTTCTGCAGTTCCCAGTGTTAACAGGATGGACGTAATTGTGAAGGGAGAGAAAATGAAGAAAATATTTAGTTTTTTGCTGGTATCAATAATGACGATAATAGCTGCATCATCAATGTCTATGGCGAGTGAAGATGCTCAGTTATCGGTTACAACATCCAGAGTAGATAATAACCTTACGGAGATTCAAGTGGTTTCAGCTGATGAGGAAGTTGAGGCAGAACAGGTAACAGAGGCAGTCGGTAATACCAATCCACTGACAGGTGAAGGTGGATATAGTGATGAGGCTGTCGGTAACAGACCAGTTGCTGTTATGATTAATAATCATCCTAATAGTTATCCGCAATACAATATCAGTCAGGCAGATGTGCTGTTCGAAGTAGTAGTTGAACATGATCTGACAAGATTTTTAGCTATATTTGCAGATTATGAGAATGTACCTTATTTGGTTTCAGTAAGAAGCTACAGGTATTATTTCCCTGCAATATCAAACGGATTTGATGCATTCTATATACATTGGGGAGAAGATACTACCCAGATGGACTATTATTATAGTCTGAATCTGGATGCGTATGATGGACTGAATAATACATACCTGTTCGGTCGTGACCAGGATAGGTTGGATGCTGGTTATGATTTGGAACATACATCATGCTTCTACGGATATCTGCTGCCAGACCAGATTGCATCAGATGGTAAGAGAACAACGCTCAAGGATGAATACCTGGGAGAGGCATTCAATTTCGTTCCATTTGGAACAGTAAGAGTTCCAGAAGAGATGACTGTTAACTTCGCCAATATTGAATATGGCCAGCAGTCAACTCAGTTTACATATAATGAGTCAACAGGATTATATGAGAAATTTGCCAATGACAGCCCGCAGATCGATGGAATCAGCGGTGAACAGCTGACATTTGAAAATGTTCTTATATTGTATACAGATATTACTGATAGAGAAGACGAACCGGAGGTTAACAGAAAGAATCTGGATGTGTTCGGCGGACTTGATAAGGACTATGCTGTCGGATATTATCTCACAGAGGGTCATGCAGAGCAGATCAGATGGGCCAAGGCTGATGAGAACTCAAGACTTAAGTTCTATGACATGGATGGAAATGAGATCACCATCAACAGAGGCAAGAGCTATATAACCTATACATATGCTGATTCTGCAGAGCTGAGCGACACGATTCCAGAAGAATATATTCAGTGACTTTGATTTATAGCACGGAAAATTTATCTATATAAACATTGGTTTGGGTGTTCTGACGCCCAAACCAATTTTCTCTGAGGGAGGAAATGAATGAGCTGCAGTTGTAATTGCTGCCAAAACCATAATGAACATCATCACCATCATCATATAGCTAATCAGCAAATGATGAAGCGAAGACTGATCCAATTGTGTATTGCGTCGGGTCTGTTTTTGTTATTATTTATTGTTGATAAGATAGTTGAGCTGGCGGATATTGACCTGGGAATTCCTAATTGGATACTTCCATTTGTGCTGTATTTTGCGGTTTATCTTATTCAGGGCTGCAAGATATTAAAGGAAGCCGGCATAGGAATCGTTAACGGATATTTTCTGGATGAGAATTTCCTGATGGCAGTAGCGTCTCTCGGTGCATTTGCGCTGGGAATATACAGCGGCTGCATAGGTCTGGAGCCTGATGGATTCGAAGAGGGCTGCGCAGTAGTTATTTTCTACAGTATAGGAGAATTTTTCCAGGATTGGGCTCTGAGCAGATCAGAACGTGAGATCATCAAGATGATGGATGAGCATCAGATAGAACTGAAAAAATCCGAGGATTCATCCCATGCAGAGACCTTTATTTCAAGATTTGCCAAGATATATACACCTATAGTGGTGGGACTGGCCATCGCCATTGCTATAATCCCACCAGGAATAGGACTGTTTGTTCATATGAATGATGTGGATTTGTCCTGGACTACATGGATATACAGAGCGCTGAGCTTTATAGTAGTAAGCTGCCCTTGTGCGCTGGTTATCTCTATTCCGCTGTCATTTTCTATGGGAATAGGCAGCGCAGGCAAGTCGGGGATATTTGTTATGGGTGCTGACTGCCTGGAGCAGGTAGCCAAGAGTTCATCACTTACGGTGCAGCCTGCAGGTGATGACACGGATCTGGTGGTTGTATCGGCAGCATCCTGTGAGCAGGCGGCAGAGAGCACGGAGCTCATATTGATGAAGGATTCAATGAGCGACATTGACTATGTCCGTAGGATTGCCAGAAGAACCATGCGGATCATAAGAGAGAATATTATTTTTACGATTGGAATCAAAGTGGCGGTGCTCATTTTATCGGCATTTGGAATCACAAATATGTGGATTGCGATATTTGCCGATGAAGGAATCGCGCTGTTGGCAGTACTTAATGCATTTAGAGTGGCTGCTGTTAGGATGAAATAGAATGGCTAGATTAAAACAATTATTTTTCAAATACAAGGAATACATTTTATATATATTTTTTGGCGGATTGACGACAGCGGTGAGCTGGGCGTCTTTTTATATTTGTACACATCCGCTTAATATAGGCACTGTTATAAGTAATATCATCTCATGGATTCTGGCGGTAGCATTTGCCTATGTTACTAACAGAAAATGGGTATTCGAGAGCAAGACCAGCGGCTTTCGAGGAATCATCAGGGAAATCATAGAGTTTGTCGCAGGCAGACTGCTGTCACTGGGAATAGAGACGGTTCTGTTATGGATAACAGTTGACCTGTGTCATTGGAATAATATGCTGATGAAGGTTATCATCAGCGTTATTGTAGTTGTTCTTAACTACATTTTCAGTAAGCTGATCGCATTCAGAAAAAAATGATCATGCGGGCAGCGTCTTAAACGTGCCATGCGACTTGACACTGTTGCTGTCTTCAAAATAAGGGTTGTCAAATCCATAAGGCATGGTATAATTCAGGCATGAAAAAAATTAAGAAAGAATTAAGAAAATGTTGCATTACAGTTATGATTTCTGTCATGTGTCTGTCACAGGCAGGGATTGTTTTGGCGTCAGATGTCAGTGATAAACAGGCACTGGAGACGTATCTCGAGGAACTAAAGCTTCAGATAGAAGAAAGCAATGCATCTCTGGATGACATTTATCTGAAGATAGAAGATGTTAATAATCGCATCAGCGAAAATAATGCTGTTTTGGAGGAACAGACTGAGAGCCTTGAGATACAGAAGGATGAGATGTCTAAGCGAATTCAGTACATGTATGAAGCCGGTTCATCAATGGTACTTCTCGCGGCTGTTTTGTCCTCAGAGTCTTGGGCTGATGTTCTTAATAAGGCATCATATATCAATGAACTGGTTGGATATGATCGAGAAATGCTCCAGAAATATATAGATACTGTTCAGACGATTCAGGATGCACAGACAGCGCTTGAAGAAGAAAAGACAGAGTTATATGAACTCAAGAATAATTTCGAACAGACGAAGGAGGATGCGAAGAACACACTTTCGGATGTAACAACCAGATTGGCAGAGTACGGAGTAGAAGAGACTGAGGCATATGAAGTTCTGCGTGACTATATGCAGAGCATCAAGGAAGACATTCCAGAAGAGATGACAACAGGTCTTGAAGATATCGAAGAAACAGCAAGCAGTGAGGAAGAGAGCACAACCTCAGGTAATTCTGACAATAAAGAGACAACTACGACAAAGAGCGATTCTAAAAAGGAAACTACAGTTGAGGAGACAACCACCAGTAAGGCTGTTGAGACGACAACTCAGCCAGAAACAACGACTGAACCAGAAACTACAACAGAGTACATAGAGCCGGAAACAACGACAGAATACGTAGAACCAGAAACTGATCCGACTCCTAGTGTATATGTTCCGATTGACACATATGGCTATTCAACACAGGATGTGTATGATCTGGCTCGTGTTACGTATCTGGAAGATGGTTGTGCAGGAGGAACATACATGTCAGTTTATCTGTGTGCGTGTGTAATCCTTAATAGGGCAAATAACTGGTACGGCGGATCAATAAGCGCTGCGATTTACGATGGCGGTCAGTATGCCACGGCATATAAGTACGACAATTGGGGCGGTGGAGAGCTGACCATCAATGATACCACATGGGCGGCAGTAAGTGATGCCCTGGCTTATACTGATCCTAATCCATATTATCAATGTAATGGAGACTGGCTGGCTGATTCAGGATTAACAGAATATTACAGAGATGAATATACCGATGAGGTATTCTACTACGATTATTAAAAACGTCTCGCTATTGGCGGTAAGCTGGTAGCGAGATGTTTTTTTGAGGCTCCGATGTAGCCTTGCTTTTTAATTAAAACAATTCAGGCTGCGGCTGTTCGTTCAGAAGAATAGCTGCAGCCTGTTCTTTTCTATAGAAATTAATGCAAGTTGTCGTTGGAGTGGAAATAAACAAATAAATTGAGTTCAATGTTACTGATAATGTCTTTTTTTTAGGGATAGAATGAGTGTGATTAAGGTTGTCAGATTCCTTCTGAATCTGATACTTCTAATAATACTATTGGTTATCAGAAAAGCAGAAGGTTTAAGAAACAACTGAATTAACGGACAATAAGTCCTTCCTTATATGACGATGATAAAGTATAATAATAAAAGACGGATTTAACGGACATCCTTGTGTAAAAAATTCACTATGTGGTAGACAGAAGGGAGAAGAGATTTTATGAAGATTAATAGGAAGCTTGCAATATCGGTAATCATACTACTTATTACGGCCTCCATGGCGGTGCCTTCGGTTGCTGCGCCATTAATGGATGACAATTTCGAGATGGAGTCGGTGGTAATTTCAACGTCGGAGGAGAATGATGCCATTGAAGGGGAGGTCTCCTTAGAGACAGAAATAAGTATAGAACTGCAAATGGAAACCGAAGCAGAAAACGGTACAGGTGGATGTGCTGAATCAGAAGAGAAAACAGAATCTGTGGTAGAGATGGACACGGAATCTCTGCTAGAAACACAATTAGAATCTACAGCTGAGCCAGAGGCTGAAATTGAGAAGGTAACGGAAGAAATCATGCAAGAGGAGACAGCTCTTGCAGCTTCAAGTGAGTCAGATGAAACTGAAGAGTTAACAGAATCAGACGACAAGATACTGACGGGTGTGCAGGAAATAAATGGCGTATATTATTGGCTAGGTGAGGATGGTGTAGGCCAAACAGGATTTAAGGAAATAAAAGGATCCACATACTATTTTAAAGATGGGGAAATGTGTATTAATTACTTTATGGTCGTAGATAAAACGGCATACTATTTTGGAGAAGATGGTAAACAGCAGATATTGGCACCAGGTGTGCAACATATAGGTTTGAATACCTTTTACATTGATGACAATGGACAGATATTAACGGGTTGGCAGGAAATAGAAGGTACTTGGTACTATATTGAAATCCAGGACAATAGATTGTTGCAAGGTATGCAAATAATAGATGGCTCCCTGTATTGCTTTTTTGATGATGGCTATCGTGGCGATCGATATTTGTTAACGTTAACAGGCTGGAATAAGATAGGAGAAATCTGGTTTTACTTTAATGCAGCGGGAGTGATGCAGAAAGGATGGCAACAAATCGGAAATGCATGGTACTTCTTTGATGAAAATTATCGCATGGTTACAGGCTGGCTTTATCGCGGAACGGAAAATGGAAATGAAATCTGGTATTATTTCAACAGTTCAGGAGCAATGCAGACTGGCTGGACTAAGATTAACAATAAGTGGTATTACTTCAACGAGTCAGGCAGAATGTCAACAGGCTGGATATATGCAGATAACACATGGTATTACGCCAATGCATCAGGTGCTATGCAGACTGGCTGGATTAAGGTAGACGGCTCATGGTATTACATGTATTCATCTGGTGCTATGGCAGTTGGCTGGCAGAAGATAGGAAACAATTGGTATTACCTGGCAGGCTCAGGAAAAATGCAGGCTGGCTGGGCGAAAGTTGGAGATACTTGGTACTACTTGGGTTCATCAGGAGCAATGCAGACCGGCTGGGTGAATGTTGGTAACGATTGGTATTACATGAATTCATCTGGTGCGATGCAGACTGGCTGGGTTAAGGTGAATAACAAGTGGTATTACATGGATCCGTCATCAGGCAGAATGGTTACGGGAACCATAACAATTAATGGTAAATCATATACGATGAACAATTTTGGGGTATGGGTTAAATAATTTGCTCAAAGGAAAAAAGGAGAGCCGCCCGAAAATAAACGGGCGGCTCATTTGGTAGTTTTGAGATAATTCAGGCTGTGGCTGTTCGTTCAGAAGAACAGCTGCAGCCTGTCCTTTTCTATAGAAATTAATGCAAGTTGTCGCTGGAGGGAAAATAAACAAATAATTG
>CAVARE010000032.1:0-38104 GCA_963591145.1 Anaerotignum sp.
TGAAATTTATTTGAAATTTCAGGGATGGTTTATACTGTTCAATTATCAATGTTCTCTTGCTTGCCCTGTCGATCCGTTTCATTTCTTCTCGTCAGCGGCAACTTTCAAATGATAACTCTTCAAGTAAGTTTTGTCAACAACTTTTTTATTTTATTTTCAACTTTCTTTTTGTTATCATTTCTCGCTGCATTGCCCTCAGCGCCGCAGCGACATAATTTATATCACAGTAAACAAATATTGGCTAGTGGATAATTCGATTTTTTTACTTTTTTTATCCACTATATTTACATTGTTCTGTAATCTTTCCACTTTATCGCCTTTTTCTGGTGGATTTGTCACTCCAATTCTGTACTGGACAGCAATTTGCCGGCTGCTTGAAGCATTATGCATAATCAGCGGCGCAGGATTCGTTCATGATAAAAATTCACGATTCATATGTAAATGTCTGCAGGAATTTCTTAAGTCTGTCTGTCTTAGGGTTATCAAAAAATTCCTGTGGGGTACCTTCTTCTACGATCCTGCCGCCATCAAGGAAGATCATGCGGTCAGCTACTGCTCTGGCAAACTGCATCTCATGTGTAACGATTACCATGGTACGACCTTCTCTGGCAAGTGAAAGAACAACGTCAAGAACCTCTCTTACCATCTCAGGATCTAATGCGGCTGTAATCTCATCAAGGAGCAATACCTCCGGATGCATTATAAGAGCCCTTACAATGGCAACTCGCTGCTTCTGTCCTCCAGAGAGTTGTCTCGGATAATTATCCTTCTTGGCAGACAAACCTACCCTTTCCAGAAGTGCCAGGGCTTCCTGCGTCACTTCGCCTTTTTTTCTCTTTTTTACCTTGACCGGTGCCAGGGTAACATTCTGCAGTATAGTCTTGTGTGGGAACAGATCGTAGCTCTGGAAAACCATTCCCAGCTTCTCGCGGCTCTTATTATTCTTAACCTTAGAAGGATTTATAACATCACCGTCAAGCAGGACTTCGCCGTCTTGAATATTTTCAAGACCATTCAGGCACCTGAGGAACGTGCTCTTACCACATCCCGACGGTCCTACTATTACTACAACCTCACCTTTTTTTATGCTCATATTGATGCCGTCAAGCACAACCAGGTCGTCAAATTTTTTCGTTAAATTATGTATAGTTAATATCTCATCCATATCAGTTCTCATGTCTTTTAATAACAATACTTTTGTTATCTGCTCATCTTTATCAATTCTTTATTTACAACGATTCAGATTCAGGTGAAATTTCATATATCAGGCGTGAAATGCTTGCATTTCTAAGACTGATTTTAAAATTTTATCTGGCGAAATATCCACATGAACAAAATTAATTTTCCCACTTTTTCTCCAGATATTTAGATAACTGGCTGATAGGCCAGCATGCTATAAAGTAGAGGATTAATACAGTCGCAAATATTCCAAAGGCAGCATTAGGTGATGCCTTTCTATTTGCCTCTATTATCTGCTGACCTACCTTCAGTACCTCCACAATTCCTATCATCATGACAAGACTGGTTGTCTTGATCATTCTGGTTATCAGGTTGATCGACAGAGGTATCATTCTTCTGATGATCTGGGGAATGATAATATATATATATGTCTGCAGCGTGGTAAGACCCAGAGCCTTACTTGATTCGTATTGAATAGTAGGGATGCTGATCAATGCGCCTCTTACCAGATCGGCCATCTCGGCTGTGCCCCAGAAGGAAAATACAATTATCGATGCGGCTTCTGCTGAAATGTTGATTCCCAGCGCTCGCGTCGCACCGAAGTATACTATGAACAGCAGCACCAGCTGCGGCATGATTCGGACAATCTCGAGATATACTCTCGTGATTGCATTTATTATGCGATTATTCATCGTCATAAGCATTCCGACAATAATGCCCAGGATAATGCTGATTACTACTGATATAAGACTTATCTTAAGCGCAACTAACAGGCCGCCCAGAAGTCTTACCATATTGCTGCCTTTAAATAAAACTTCAAATCCCATAAATTACGCTCCAAACATCTTAAATCTAGACTTCTTCTCCCATATGGTACCTGCAACAGATACAGGAAGAAGCATGATAACATAAGCTATTACAAGCATCACCAGACATTCAACTGTGTTGTAGTGCAGTCCGATCAGATCCTTGGCCGTGAACATCAGGTCCATGAGGCTGATAGCGGAAAATACGCTGGTCTCCTTCAGTAGGAAAATAACATTTGCCACTATTCCTGGGATACTTATGGTAAAGGCCTGAGGAAGGACTACATCCATGAATATCTGATATTTTGACATGCCCAGCGCATATGCGCTCTCGCTCTGCGTAACTGGAATAGAATCCAGACCACTTCTGAAGGTTTCTGCCATATAGCTGCCGCCTAGAAGTCCCAAACCTACGGCACCGCAGACCTCGGCAGATATGGAGATGCCGATCTTAGGCAGTGCAAAGTACAAAAAGAACAGCTGCACTAAGAGCGGAGTGTTACGAAATATCTCTACATATATTCTCGCCACTGCATTTAAGAATGGAATCTTAAAATGCAATATAAAAGCCACCACGATGCCCAGCACGATTGATATGGCAATTCCTATCCAGCCTATTTTAACTGTAAGCACAAATGCCTCTTCATAGAGAGGCAAATATGTGTTAATTATTTCAAAATCCATAATGTAATTTTTTATTATTCAAAGCCATTCAAAACTGCTTATCTGCTTGAACACAAGCATTCGCAGTAAGCTGTTTTGTTTTGTCATGTATCCGTAAGGAGCTGCCTGCGGCAAGTTCTCCGTAATGGTTAGTTATTCTAAATAGTCACGCTCTTTATTTGCACCATGAGCAAACTTCCAGATTACTATATTCATCGTTTCCTATGGTCAAGCTTGGCTGCGACCTTGGTTCCAATATATTGAATAATCTGGAAAATGATGATCAGCAGGATAACTGTAACAATCATAATATCCGTCTGCCATCTATAATATCCATATCTGACTGCGATGTCGCCCAGTCCGCCGCCGCCGACTGTTCCTGACATTGCTGAATATCCCAGCAAAAGTCCAGTTGTGATCGTAAAGCCTGTGATAAGTGAGGTCTTGGCCTCTACAAGCATAACCTTCATGATGATCTGCATGTTGCTGGCGCCCATGGACTTAGCTGCCTCAATAACACCGGCGTCGACTTCATTGAGTGAAGATTCGACTACCCTGGCAATGTAAGGTGCCGCGCAGATTACAAGCGGAACGATGGTTGCCGTAGAGCCGTAGCTCTTGCCGACGATCAGTCTTGTAAATGGGATTAGAAGAATCAAGAGAATCAGGAACGGAACGCTCCGGACAATATTGCAGACAAAATCTCCGATTCTATAAATAATCTTATTAGGTTTTAAGCCGTTTTCATTTGACACATTCAGGAGCACTCCGAGAGGTAATCCGATCACGTATCCTATAATCGTAGACACAAGAGTCATATATAATGTATCTCTTATGCCCTCTAAAAGCATTTCTATAACCTGCTCATCAAACATTTTCGTTTACCTCCGTTACCGCCAGACCATTTTCCTCTAAGTATGCAATGATATTTTCCTGCAGCTGCCTGCCTTCAGGAAGACTTAATATCATCTCACCTACAGCCTTGCCGCCTACATTTCTTGTATTGGCCATCATGATATTAACCGGTGCGCCAAATTTAAGAATTACATTGGAGATAACTGGCTCTAAAGCTGAATTCTCACCAAATACAATTCGGATCTGTCTGGTTGTCTCAAGCTGTGCAAGCGGTGTATATCCGGCTTCCTTCTTGTTGGATATAAGCTCCCTCGCTGCATCTGATTCAGGATTTTTAAATACCTTCTCGACATCACCGACTTCTACCAGTCTGCCGCTGTCAATGATTGCGACTTTATTGCAAATCTCGGTCACAACAGACATTTGATGAGTAATAATAACTATCGTGATACCCATCTCTTCATTTATTCTTTTAAGAAGTGTCAGAATGGCATCTGTGGTCTGCGGATCCAACGCACTGGTGGCCTCATCACATAACAGGATCTTAGGATTAGTTGCAAGGGCTCTGGCTATAGCAACCCTCTGCTTCTGTCCGCCTGACAACTGGGATGAATAAGCCTTTTCCTTGTCCTCGAGGCTGACCATTCTAAGGAGCTCGCGTGCCTTTTCTCGCGCTTCCTTCTTCTTAACGCCTGTTATCTCCAGTGGAAAACATACATTATCAAGAACATTTTTCTGCTCTAAGAGATTAAAATTCTGGAATATCATTCCAATCTCGCTTCTCTTTTTTCTGAGCTCTTTTTCAGAAAGACTCGAAAGGTCAACCCCATCTACAAGCACCTGACCTTCTGTTGGCTTCTCCAGATAATTAATCGACCTGACAAGAGTACTCTTGCCGGCGCCTGACATACCGATAATTCCGAATATATCGCCTTTTTCAATGTTCAGATTAATTCCATCCAGAGCAACTATCGAATTTCCCTTAATTTCAAATTTCTTCGACAGATTCTTAATCTCAATCTCACTCATCTTTTTACCAATAGAGAGGACTTAAATAAGTCCTCTCTGCCTTTCAAAATTTATTCTTCGTAGAATACAACTGCACCATCGTAGTTTTCTTCAATGAACTGCTTGATCTCATCTGATCTGAGCACTGCTACCAATGCCTGAATCTTATCGCTGGTCTCATTGCCTTCGTATACTACAACAACGTTAACATATGTCTGAGCTGCAACTGAATCAGTTGATTCATATGCGATTGAATCCTGTCCTACTGAGTAACCTGCCTCAAGAGCATAGTTACCATTTAGTACTACATATGAAACTTCGTTAATAACTCTTGCAACCTGTGCTGCTTCAAGCTCAACAAATTCAATGTTGTATGGATTCTCTGCAATATCGTTAACTGTGGCCGTAAGACCTGCACCATCCTTCAGTGTAATGATTCCATTATCCTGAAGTAATAACAATGCTCTTGCTTCATTAGTTGTATCGTTAGGGATTGCAATCGAATCACCCTCTGCGATGTCATCTAAGCTGCTCTTTGTTCCCGGGTAAATACCAAATGGCTCATAGTGAATCTTACCTGCTGCCACAAGATGCGTTCCCTGCTCCTCGTTGAAGCTCTCTAAATATGGTACGTGTTCTACATAATTGGCATCGAACTCTCCAGATTCTACCACAAGGTTAGGCTGAACGTAATCCTCAAATTCTACAATATCAAGCTCATAACCATAATCTTTAAGAATTTCTGCTGCTTTTTCCAGAATCTGTGCATGTGGGATAGGTGATGCAGCGATTGTAATGGTCTCTCCGTTGCCAGGAACGATGTCATCTAATGAGATTGCTAATGTAGAATCTGCCTCTGCCGCTTCGGCTGACTCTGTGTCTTCTGTTACTGCTGCATCCTCTGTTGTCTCAGCTACACCACCTTCAATAACAAGTGTATCCTCATAGTCTGTACCATAGGTTTCAACGAGAGTTGCCTCATAATCAGCATGGAAGAAATTCTCTTCGCCAAGATTTGCGATTTCTTCATTTAACCAGTCAAGCAATGTTGTGTTACCCTTTGTAACTGCAGGTGCGATGGTGTCCTGGCTGCCTACTGAAGGGATGCCTACTGTATAGCCCTCATTTTCAAGAGAGAAAGCGATAACTTCCGTGTTATCATTTGCCCATGCAACGCCTGTTCCGTTCTCAAATGCTGTCTTAGCAGCTGCATATGTGTCAAATTTCTGAAGCTTGATGTCCGGATATTCCTTCTCAAGATATGTCTCGGCTGTCGTTCCTGAAATAACGATGATCTGATCGTCAGCGCCGATCTGATCAAGGCTCTCAATTACGTTATCATCATGTGAAACAACGCCCAATGCTACGTTCATATAAGGTGATGCGAAGTCAACCTTCTCTGCGCGCTCCTCTGTAACCGTGAAGTTGGCCAGAATGATGTCGACCTTGCCAGTCTCGAGATATTCTACTCTATTGGCAGCCTCTGTAGAAACGTAATTGACCTCAACTCCGAGATCCTCGCCGATTCTCTCTGCAAAATAAATGTCATATCCCTGATAGTCACCGTTCTCGTCAACATATCCAAATGGATATTTGTCTGAGAATACTCCGATGTTGATCGTTCCGCTCTCCTTGATCTCATCAAGAGTTCTGAAAACTCCGCTGCCTGCATCCTCTGATGCACTTACGACGCCGGCACCTGCGAGTGTTGTCACGCCAAGTGCCAATGCAGCAACACTGGTTAATAGTCGTTTTGCTAAATTCTTTTTCATAATTTAATCCTCGTTTCCTGTTTAAACTTTATTTTAAAGTTCGCTCGCGTGCCGAAGCGGCACGCAGCAAAATTTCGTTACTAATGTCAGCATTTTTCGTCGGACGCTAAAAATGCCTGGGACTTTTATTATACTCCCAGGCATTGGCTACAATCAAATCTTGTATTATCTGCAGATGCATGACAAATGTGCCACACACCCGGCCATCTTATCTGCCTGGGAGAATAGCATTCGACACATACACATACATTTTGTGGATCTGGATGTTGTCTTATTCATCTGTCTTGCTCCTTTCGCTTAAGTTGGCGATATAGTACACCTGTTATCCTAGTATGTCAATAGGTTTTTTATAATATCATAAAACCAACTACCATTGAGTCATCTCATTGCAATGATGACAATCATATTACGTCATAATCTTAATTAATATTAACGTTCTAATGCCGCGATTACCGGTCTTCTCGGAAGTAGCTAAGTCCCAGGGATGCCGGCGGCTGGTTCTCTCTCTTGTTGCGCATTGATGTGAAGATCAGAACTATGATCGTAACAACATATGGTGCCATCTGGTAGAGTTCCTTGATAGCAAGGTTGGTACCTGATGGAATGAATATATGAAGAATATATAAACCGCCGAACAGGATTGATGCCCAGATGCTGTGGGCAGGACGCCAGATTGTAAATATTACAAGGGCTATTGCCAGCCATCCTCTGTCACCAAATGCATCATTTGACCAAACACCGCATGCATAATCCATTACATAATACAGACCGCCCAGGCCTGAAACCATGGCGCCGATACAGGTGGCAATGTATTTGTATTTGGTAACATTGATGCCGGCTGCATCAGCTGTGGCAGGATTTTCTCCTACAGATCTTAAGTTAAGTCCCAGCTTGGTATTAAATATAACAATTGATGCTATAACTGCCATAATAATCGCTGCATATGCCAGGAAGCTGTATGACAGGAAGATCTGTCCGAACCATCCCAGGTCATCAGCAAATGGAAGCTTGGCGCTAAAATACTGGCTAGTCTTGGACAATGCAATTGATGGAACATCAGCGCCTGACAGCTTAATAAGTGATCCGCCGAAGAAGTTGCCAAATCCAATACCAAATGTGGTCATGGCAAGACCGGTAACATTCTGATTAGCTCTCAGTGTTACAGTCAGGAAACAATAAATAAGTCCCATAATAAGTGAGCCTGCCAGGCAGCACAGAAGTGGTATCAGGATGCCCCAGAATGCGCTCATATTCTCGGCTGCAGTCTTGGTCTCATACATAAATGCACCGATAACTCCACAGATACCGCCTACATACATGATGCCGGCCGTACCAAGGTTCAGGTTGCCTGTCTTCTCAGTAAGGGTCTCTCCTACCGCACCATACATCAGCGGCACACCCTGAGAAACAGCACGTGGAATAAATGAAAGCAAGAAACTAAACATTATGCCACCTCCTTATGTGATTTTCTGAAGTGAACCTGATAGTTAATAAAGAATTCACTGCCAATTATGAAGAACAGGATTATACCTGTAATAATATCGCCATATGACTGATTCAGGCTAAACTGCGTAGTAATCTCTGATGATCCTCTCTGAAGAAAGACAATCAGCAGGCTGGTAAGTACCATGAATACAGGATTGAACTTGGCCAGCCATGCAACCATAACGCCAGTGAAGCCTCTGCCATCAACGAGCGTAGTTGTAAGGGTATGATCTGTTCCTCCGACAAGGAGCAGTCCGGCTACGCCGCACAATGCACCTGACAGAATCATCGTTCTGATGATAACCTTCTTAACCTTGATGCCGACATATCTGGCAGTAGGTTCAGACTGTCCTACTACAGCTACCTCATAGCCGTGCTTTGAATATTTCATATAAACGAACATTGCTATGGTAAGAACCGCAACTATAATTATATTAAGCAAATATTTGGAGCTTCCGATCTGTGGGAACCATCCTGCTCTGGTGGTCTGATTTATGATACCGATATTACCTGAACCCTTAGGAACTTCCCATACAATAACGAAGAATGCAACCAGCTGCACTGCTACGTAATTCATCATCAGTGTGAACAGTGTCTCGTTAGTATTCCATTTAGCCTTGCAGAGTGCGGGGATAACCGCCCATATAGCACCGGCCAGAATTGATGTTACGATCATTACGATGATCAGGAGCCAGTTAGGGATCTTATCTCCCAGAATTATCATGGAACCAGCTGCAGCCAGCGCACCCATAATAGCCTGTCCATCACCACCCAGATTCCAGAATCGCATCCTAAATGCAGGTGCCAATGCAATTGATATACACAACAGTATAGCTGTGTTCTGAAGGAGCATCCATAATCTTCTGGTTGTTCCAAATGTTCCTTCAATCATGGCGCCGTATACACTAATAGGATTAAGACCCGTCGTAATCATTGTAATAATACCGCACAGAATAAGTGCAAGAACGATAGCAATGATTCTGATAAGCCATGCCTTGTACCAGACAATATCCTTTCTTCTGGTTATATGTATAAGAGGAACTTTATTCATTTGCCTCGCCTCCTCCTAATCTGGTCATCATGAGTCCGACCTGCTGTTTATCTGCCTTTCTTCCATCCAGTATGCCTGATACCTGACCGTCACACAGAACCAGTATTCTGTCGCACAGCTCAAGAAGAACATCCAGATCCTCGCCAACATATATTACCGCTACGCCCTTATCCTTCTGCTTGTTCATAAGGTTATAGATAATATATGATGAATTAATATCAAGTCCGCGTACAGCATATGCTGTCATCAGGACTGTAGGTGCAGCTGCAATTTCACGGCCAACCAGGACCTTCTGTACATTGCCGCCTGACAGCTTTCTTACGGCTGTTCTGATGGAAGGTGTATTTACCTCCAGTTCCTTAACAACCTGCTCGGCCAGATGGTATGGTTCCTTTCTGTCTGTGAATAAGCCCTTACCATGTCTGAAGGACCTGAGCATCATGTTGTCCGCAAGATCCATGTCTTCAACAAGACCCATACCCAGACGATCCTCAGGAACAAATGATAATGTAATACCCATGTCTGTTATCTTCTTAGGATCCAGCCCCACGAGGCTCTGCTCTGTGCCATCTTCATTTACAAATATGATGGAACCTGACTCAATCTTCTGAAGACCTGCGATTGATTCAAGCAATTCCTTCTGTCCATTGCCGGAAATACCTGCAATGCCCAGGATCTCACCTGTTCTGGCGGTGAATGTTATATCCTTCAGCTTAGTAACGCCCTCAGAATTCTTAACAGTAAGTCCTGTTACTTTAATCTTATCTATAGGATTAACAGGCTCTTTTCTTTCTATATTTAACTTAACTGCATGTCCTACCATGGCATCTGTCAGTTTCTGTGCATCAGCCTCGGCAGTGACCATATCGCAGATGAATTTTCCCTTTCTAAGAATCGCAACCCGGTCGGAAATCTCAAGTACCTCATTAAGCTTATGCGTAATGATGATGATTGATTTTCCGTCTGCCCTCATATTGCGAAGTACATTGAATAGTTTGTCAGTCTCCTGCGGAGTAAGAACCGCAGTAGGCTCGTCCAAGATCAATATATCAGCACCGCGGAACAGAACCTTAACTATCTCTACAGTCTGTTTCTGAGAAACTGACATATCATATATTTTCTGATTAGGATTAATATCAAATCCATATTTGTCGCAGATCTCTCTGATCTTAGCATCAGCCTGCTTGATATCATATCTTCTGTTATCCTTGAGTCCGAGAACAATATTTTCGGACGCTGTAAGAACATCTATAAGCTTAAAATGCTGATGAATCATACCGATGCCCAGCTCTGCTGCATCTCTCGGTGAATTGATTGATACTTCTCTGCCCTTGACAAATATCTCTCCCTCCTCCGGGTAGTAGATACCTGCTATTGCATTCATGAGAGTGGTCTTACCTGAACCATTTTCTCCCAATAACGCAAGAATTTCCCCTTGATTTACATCAAGAGAAACGTCTTCATTAGCTATAATATTGCCAAAGCGCTTGGTTATATGCTTCAGCTGTAAAACCGGAACCTGATTTTCCAAAATCTCTTCCCTCGCCTTTAAATAATAAGTTAATGTACACCCTTCCGCGTCCACGGCATTGGCCGGATGCCTGTGACAGGCATATCCAGTCTGTCTTAATACCGCGTAAAAAGGAGGTCTCCTCCTACGAGGAAAACCTCCCATTAATTCAAGATAAATTAGAATGCTGTATCAAGCAGTGTGATACCGTCAATCTGAACATCAAAGTAAGGAGCTGAACGGAATGTTGATTCCTGGAAAGCACCATTTTCGATAACTTCTGTATCAGCTGTATAATCAGCATCTGTGTCAACATCTGCCATATAGCTTGTCAGTGTCTCGCCGCCAACTGTGAATGTTGATGTGTCAAATACCTGAAGTTCACCAGAAACAAGCTGTTCCTTAACTGCTTCGATAGCTTCTGCTGTGCCTTCTGCTGCAACTGCTTCATTAACTTCTGTTACTACAACGCTACCTGTCTCAATATCGCCTGTCCAGTCTGATGCAACTGCTTCGCCATTTTCGATGCAATCCATTGCATATGTGAAGTATGGAGCCCAGTCGATCTTTGATGATACAAGATATGTATTAGGAGCTGCTGAAATTGTTGAACCATTGTATGAAACGTTAGGAACGCCGGCTGTTTCGCAAGCTGTAGGAGCGCCCATTGAGTCAGCATGCTGGCTGATAAGTACGCAGCCGTCATTAATTAAGAGCTGTGCGCCTTCCTTTTCCTTAGTCTCATCATACCATGAACCTGTGAATGTTACTTCCATTGTTACGCTTGGGCATACGCTCTTAGCGCCAAGATAGAATGATGTATAACCTGAGATAACCTCTGCATATGTATAAGCACCAACGTAGCCCATCTTAGCTTCGTCTTCTGTGATCTCACCATTAGCGATCATCTCATTAATCTTCATTCCTGCTGCAACACCAGCCATGTAACGGCCTTCGTAGATTGATGCAAATGCATTTGCATAATTTGAAAGGCCCTGTGTATGAGCCTTAGTTCCTGTTGCATGAGCAAACTGTACTTCAGGAACTTCCATAGCTGCCTGAATCATATAATCTTCATGTCCAAAGCTGTCAGCGAATACGAAGTTGCATCCTCTGTCAACCATGTTCAATGCTTCTTCATAGCACTCCTGACCTTCAGGGATATTTGTTGTGATGAAGTATGTCTCACCTTCAACAAGTCCTCTTGCCTCACAAGCTTCCTTGAAAGCATTGATGAAGTTAAGGTCATATGTTGAATTCTCATCATGCAGGCAGATAAGACCAGCTACAACCTGGGTGCCATCAGCCTTAACCTCTGAAGCGCCAGCTACAGTAACAAGGCCAAGTACCATTGCTGCAGAGAGTGCCATAACAGCAACTTTCTTGAATAATTTCATTTCCGTTTCCTCCATTGAAAGTTAAAAAGTTAATAAATTACTCATGAACAAGGATTCTTGCTCATGTAATACAAACAATGTAACACCCTAGCAGAATATAATCTGTCCGTCCTCGGTCATTTCCTTGATCATGGCCAGAGATTCAATTCTGATGCCCTCGGCTCTTAACCTCGGGCCGCCCTGCTGGAATGTCTTCTCAATAGCGATGCCGCAGCCGGCACAATATGCGCCTGCCTGAGATATGATATCCATGATGCCGTCTAATGCGGCGCCATTTGCAAGGAAGTCATCAATCACAAGGACTCTGTCATCTGCAGTCAGAAACTGCTTCTCGACACGTGCTATATAATCATTTCCGTGGGTATATGAGTGGATGTGAGCCTCGTAGCAATCATTTGTAAGATTCTTAGTCTGATGCTTCTTGGCAAATACTACGGGAACACCGAACTGTTCCGCAGCCATCACCGCGATGGCGATACCGGACGTCTCGATTGTAAGAATCTTAGTGATATTCTCATCCTTAAATAATCGATAAAATTCCTTACCCATCTCTATCATAAATGGTACATCTATCTGATGATTAAGAAATGAACCAACCTTAAGCACTCCGCCCGGGAATACCTTGCCTTCTCTAACAATCTTCTCCTCTAAAGCCTTCATATCCGCCTCTTCCTAAGTGATCACACATGCCGTCCCCTGGTGGCTCAGCTGTGTACAGAAGTCGGCCACTGCGTCCACAGTACGTCTATGACTGCTGACGGTATTCGCGATGTAAAATTCTATGATTTTAATTAAATTGTTGAAAATTCTGTGAAAAATATACGACCAACTATAACAATGTTTTTGCATTTAGTCAATTGTCACAACCACCGATTTTTCTACTTTTGCATCCTTTTTTTGATTTCCTCAATAGAGGCTTCGAGTTTTTCCTTATCCTGTTCGCCAGGCGTCCACATTTTCAATGCATTGTCATCATTATGGCGCGGAATCAAGTGAATATGGAAATGGAAAACTGACTGTCCCGCTGCCGGATTGTTATTCTGAAGAATGTTTATGCCATCTGCGTCAAATACCTCGGTAAGCACTGCTGCCATCTTCTTAGCAAGTACATGTGCCTTGCCCAGGAGCTCGTCATCCATCTCAAAAATATTGGCTGCATGAGATTTAGGAAGAATAAGTGCATGCCCCAGAGTCGCAGGACCCGCATCATATATTACATTAAAATCGTCATCCTCATATATTGAATATGTAGGAATGTCGCCGTTAGCGAGTTTGCAAAAAATACAGTTATCGTCTTTCATTTTTATTTCCTCCTCTATAACACCATAATCTACGGCGTTGTGATTTTGTAAATGTTGTTAGTTTGCCGTGCCGGGACGGCGCAGCCACTGCGAGAAAACAATCAGCGAAGGCGTTTTCGAACAGTGGCTGCACGCCGAGGTTCACGGCACGGAGTAAACCACAAAATTCAGTTCACCACTATACTGTTTCAGCACAGACTTTCAATGCCTCCACGTCTTATACGGAATGAACAGCAAGCATAACAATATGCCAAATGCCAGACCACCGATATGGGCTGCTATATCAATTCCGCTGCCGCTGGCAAAATTAGAATAAAACATGAATACAAGCATAATGGCGATACGTAAGAACATCTGCGATGAACCTGTCCTCTTTCTGGCTATGTATGACAAATATACAACTATTGCCAGCACACCATAGACTGCTCCACTTGCTCCTGCAGATATGGCATTATGACCTGTTATCATATTATATGCACATGAAACCACGTTGCCGCCGATTCCTGATAACATATATATCAGGAAAAATCTCCAGCTGCCTACCAGCTTCTCATATGTATAGCCTACTATTCCAAGATATATCATGTTGCCTGCCAGATGTCTGAACGAAAAATGCATAAACATCGAGGTAAGCAGGCGCCAGAATTGATACTCCTTAAATACTAAAGGGGCATAGTCTGCCCCCATTTCAATCATATTCCGTGCATTTCCTAATCCGCCGTGCAGTGCAGTCACAATAAAATATATTACATTCGCCGCAATAAGTGCTGCCGTGACGGTCGGAAACCTCTTGTTTCTGATAAGCTCTGATACTTTATTCATTAATAAAAGCCCTTTCACGGCTGGATTATAGACTAAAACTGATGCAAATACAATCTGATGCATCACTTTAAGTCCTGACAAAATTTTTATTTGGATGTTTTTATTCAGAGTCCTTCCTCACCTGAATATGAATTCCTGATCAGCTATTGATATCAGGTCGCCTGGCTTTATTATCTGTTTTGTATAAGCATCTAATTTGGTTCCATTTACGAATGTTCCGTTTGTGGAATTAAGATCCTCCAACTCCCATTGGTTCTGGTCTGTCTTCTTATATATTCTGGCATGCATTCGTGAGACTGATGGCTCGGGAAGAATAAGGTCTGCTTCCCGGGCAATCTTACCTATCAGAAATGGATATCTGTTGACCTCGGTGACATTGCCCTGCTGCGAGCCTGTTCCCACGAGCTTCCTTCTAGACTGCGGTGATTCCTTCAGAAGGACTGTGCCGTTTTCTGTACCTTTTAAGAAATCCATGCCGCTGCAGAATTGTTCATCTTCATCAATATCCATGTTCATGTGGATTATTTTTTCTTGATTGGCCAAACTGCAGTTATTCTGCCCTGAATGTCCTGTAGATAAAGGTTTAATTCTGGCAGAAAACGATACCTCGCCCCTGGCCGGTTCTCTCGCAGCTGCGGATGTATTACTAACATTTCGTCCGCTAACAGGTATGCTATTAACATTGCGTTCAGATACAGCTGTGTTATTAACATTTCGCGGTGCTTCCTGTGCACTGCTCTTGACCTTCACCGGAAGATCAAAGGAATGGTTCTCCTTCTTATATCTCTTATAGCACATATCAATGCTGTCCAGTATTACGCCATTATCTATATCTTCTATTACTTCCTTTAATTTTCTTCCCTTAAGATATATCTTCAATTTATTTATAAAGCTCTCATTAGGGGCATTCTTGTTCCTACGCGTCGAGACTGGTTTATCCGGTATACTTTTTTCTTTCTCTCTTCTAATAAAATCAAAACCTGCCGTATTATGCATTTTTGTTTGCCTCGGCGGCTTATCATCCTGGCGGATGAATTCACTGATATCAATATCATCATTAGAAGCTGGAGATATCTTGCCCGAGGCATCCTTTTTATCCGCAAACAGCCCCTTTACCCTTATCTCTTCCTCATCATTGATTTCATCCAATATAGATACCAGCTCGTGAATGCTGAAATTCTCCCTCTGCATCAATGCATTCATCTCGTATGCACTCTTCACAAGCTGTGCATCATCATAATCAATATATGAAATAATGCTGTCAGCAAGAGTTCCCAGATCCTTCTGAAGACTGCCCTCATAGAATGGATTGTAGCAAAAGTAGAACTTCTCCCTGTCGATATCGGTAAATATATATTCCGGCAATGCCATGATATATTCCGAATCCAGCAGATAATCTCCCAATCTTGCATTTAAGTCCTTTAACGATGATACCAGGTTTTTAAACTGCTTACGCTTCATCTTGCCTGTCTCGAACATCTTATCAAGTGACTGTCTGGCCGAAATATCATATGATAATCTGGATCTATTATTAAAGGTCTCTAGATGCACATCAAGAAGTCCTGGTATCTTATTGGTCAGGATCATTTGAAGTGCAAATTTATCCGCATGTTCTGCGTCTAAATCCTCTAATATCATACAATTGCCATTAAGGCCACGTTTATAACTAACATTCATGTATGTTCTCCATTGCATGCATAATACCAGGGAGCGCCTAGCGCGCAGCAATCCGGGTATCATTAGGGTCAAAATACCTTTTGACCCCAACCTTCATTATATGTAACAAAATCATCCACATTTGCAAAATCCGGCTATACTGTATTGATTCTGCAAATGCCGCCGCTCATCTCCAGAAATCCATCAACGGACATCCCCACAAATGATCCTGAAGGGTTCTTACTTTGCACCGGTTAGTTCAGATGCACCTTCAATAATCGCCTTGTATAAAAGCAATGTCTTTCTTCCCGCCAGGTTAGATATATCTATCTCTTCACTAAGATTTTCTGCTTCCTCGCCTAACATAGTTTTCATCATTGCAAGAGGAATATTTATATGTGCAGATGCCGATGCATAAGCCTTATTATCTGATCCGCTTACGGACGAGCTTATGTCAGTCGCTACTATCATCCGGTCAGACAAAAGGCTCGTCATGCCTGATGTTATCTGAGTCTCATTACTTCCTATATTTCCTGCATTTTCCAGCAGCGCATAATCACTTACAGCAGTCATGGTTACCTGATCGTGCACATAAAAGGTTAAAAATATCGCTGCAACCATGATCACCATAACAATCGGGACTATGACGGCTGCTTCCAGTGTATAGCTACCCGCAAAATCCATGTTCTTTATACTGCTAATCATTCTAATTTTTCTATTTTTCTTCATGTTCTTTAACGCTGCAAACTTCATTTGCAGACCGTTGTACTAAACAAACACCGCCTTCACAAGGACATAAGCTCCTAATATAAAGGGTGCAAATGCTATGCGGTCATTTCGTCTTTTTATCTTCAATGCCAGTAAAAACATGGAGCAGACTGCTGCCAGTAATAATGAACTTACGATCAGAATTATATTATCCAACCAGCCCAAAAATATTCCTGTGACTGTAAATATAAGTCCGTCACCATATCCTACCGCCTCACGGCTGGCATATCCTATCAGTAAAACGACGCTTCCCGTCAGCATGCCATAAAAAATCTGCATTATGTCCTTATCCCCTGTGATAATAACCGCTGCTAATCCTACGGCTCCTCCTATGCAGATCAATGCAAGACTTATTCTCTCAGTTTTACAATCTTCATATGCTGCAGCCGCAAGGAATATAAGAGCAGCTGCAGCCAATATTTGTGAACCGTATTCCAATTTTCTCTCCCATTTTTCTTGAGCCGATTAAAACGCTCTGATGCTCATTCATGAGCGCTCTGCGCCTTGCATTTTGAGCATACCCGCATACCATCAACCTCAGAAATGTCATATTCTACAACCGTTCTTTTTAAGCCGCTGCAGCTAAGAGAGGAATGCCAGTTGGTGCCGTAATCCGTAATATATACAGTAGAAAAATCTCCCGAAGCAGCACATTCTGAGCATCTGTCATATCTGGCGCCGCTTGAATTTCTCTTATGAGACAGCTCACTATACGATGTGGAATGAATCGACAGGTCAAGGTAATGGCACGAAGCCGACAGATGATATACAGAACCTGTAGGCGTAACATAAACCGTCTGGCCATCACTGTCATCCGATGCTCCGCCTGATTTTTTCTCCAGCGATTCTCCTGTCCAGACATGACTTCTCATTCTCTGTACAAATCTTAATGTTCCCCAACCAGATGGCACCCACGGAACCTGATAATCATAGCTCGTTATTATATCCAGGATTCCGTCTGTTTCATCAAAAGTGGAATTATAAGTATACAGTCCGCCTGTTCCGCCCTTTACTCTAGACTGTTCCACCAGCGAATTAAGACTGTTATCAGAAAGTATCCACATCTTAATAGTTGTGGGATTTATTCCCAGCGACATCATCGTAAGCGTCTGCTCGTCTGTATCGGAATTCTTCTCTTTGATCGATGAAGCATGCTCCAGTGCATAGGCTGTCTTGCCCATGCTCCTGGACGTTTCTTCCATTGATACCTGAATATTTATCTGAAGATTCAGAATGACAAGGAAGCTTATAAGTGCTATGCAGAACATTAAAAACAGCGGAACGGATACTGCAGCCTCAAGTGTGAGGCTGGCATGTGCACTCATTTTGAAGGTCTCGAAGCGGGTGCTCAGACCCTTCCTTAATGCCGACAAACGAGCGCTCAGTTTCTTTCTTAATGCCAGAAACCTGGCGTACAGTTTCTGTCCCAGTCTGGAAAAGGCAGAATAAAGAGGATGAAGGATTTCATATTGACTGAATTTATGAAGACCCCTGTTTTGTTTTGAACATTGTTCGTATCTGATGATCTTTATAATTGTTTGTGTTACTGTAAAATTACGCATTTTACATCCTCTTTATCGCCTAATCTATCACAAACGCCAAAATATTGATTCGGTTTCTGGTATAGCATTTGATTTAGCCATACCAATATTGCTTGCCTGTTTTTTGCCTCCCAGCAAATTAACATACCTAATATGAATATTCCTGCGTATAAGTGAACCCATATCTTCCATCGCCATTTCCAACAATATTTTTTACAAATCCAAATGAAGAAAACATCTGTGCCGCGCTGTAACTGGCCTGAAGCTGTATGCTGCTGATACAGCCGCTCATTCTGAATGATGAATTATGATTTTTACACATATTTGCCTGTATCATATCCATTGTTCTGTAGGCCTCGTCTGACAGACCCTCCGTAAGAAGCATTAAGCCCAGATAATCCTTGTATGCAAGGCCTGAATCGCTTGACGCTGCCGGAACAATGCTCTTGCTGAAGTTCTTAAGGCCTATCGCGGATATGCTCCATTCAGCAGAATTCTTCAGTAATGAAATCTTGCCTCCTGACATGATAGTCTTAACATCGCATAATGCTTCCGCCAGACACCATATGCTCATAACAACGGACGCAATGATCTGAACCAGAAATTCCAGCCCTGTCCAGCCGATTATCCCATGAGCCAGACTCTGTACCTCAGCCATCTTGGATGAGTCTGTCACAAAGCTCATCATGTTAAGACCAGATCTTAACAGAACCAGATCTCTTACTACAGTTTCAAGATTATCCTTGTCATTATTTTTACCGGCCAGTATATATTCTGCTTCGTATTTAAGAGCTGTATCTTCCTTAGGATCCAGATAATTGCCGAAATGCTCCAGCACATATTCGCCCAACATCACTTTCTTATAGGATGAGGACAATAGGCCTCCGCCAGAGCCTGATCTCTTGACTGTTTTAGACGGCAGCTCAGAGGTCTCAATAGAGCTGCCAGATATACGGCCATCTGTCATTGCAGCGAGAAGACCCTTATTAAAAATATCTCCTATCGTGGATATAAAGCCGGTATCCTCGGTCTGTACGGCTTCCTCGCTCGCATTTAGCCCCAGCTCATCTACATCAAATGATGCAAATGTTGCTCTGCAATAATCAATTGAACTCTTCGTATTAATAAGATTCTGTCCGCTGGTTCCTGTTCCAATCTCGTTTATAAGAAGATTCAGACTCTCTATCTTCTTGCTGTATTCATTGGCGATCTCCAGATTCTCCGTGACCTTATAATAATCTGCATCCTTGTCAGCACTTTTAAGCCTCAGATCCTCGAGCTGCGTTCTTATTGCCGCCACGGCTTCATCACTGTATTCATCCTCCGTGAGCTCTAACTGCTCTTCGAGATCTGCAATGGCAGCCTCTGCCTCTGTCATACCGTCATAATAATTCTGAGATTCAGTCTGGATAGTCTCAAGATTCGATTCGTATTGATTTTTAGCAGACCTAAGCTTCCAATAATCAATGTCAAATTGCGCTACATACAACACGCTGCCGCTCTCTTCGTAATTTTCCAGATCTTCCTTCATATCTCCCAGGATAGTTTTAGGATTATATGCTATGCTTTTGACCTTATCTGTCGCCTGCTGTATCTTAGTTACAGAATTACCGACTTTCAGGAAGACATCCTGGTACTGATTGATCTTCTCTATAAATGCAGCTACCTTCTGTCCTGCTCCGACCTGTGTGAAATTCTCCAGTATCTTATCCATGACCTCACTGCTTAAGAAATACAGCATGTAATCGCATACCTGCTCAGTAAAGACCATACCATTATCATCCGTGATCCATTCCACGTCCTCTATTGCTGATGCATCAAAGGAGGCCTGCAGAAAATCAGCATCCCAATATACATCCAGCCCTGACAGCTTCAGATTATTCTGAATATAATCATTAAAATCCGCCGTAAATTCCGCTTCATCCTTCCACAGCGCCATGACGCCATACTCATCGAATATTTCGGATGCAAATTCTGCGAAGCACGAATCTGCTGCCATATATGTGATTCCCCTTAGCTTGGCATTAAGGCAATTAACCCTGGCAGATTCTGCAAGCGTACAGATTATGGACATCATAAGCACCAGTGACATCAGCATATATATGGTGATGCTCCCGTTCTTCCTTAGTCCCGGCATATCATATTCCATCTACCTGGCTCGTTATGTTAGAGAATATGCTTCTGGCCAGAGATACGATCTGATCCTTGAATATAATTACCAGGCCTACCAGAACCAGCAAGATCAGTATTACCTCCACAACACCAATTCCATTCTCGTCATCCTTGAAGAATGACTTGGTTTTCATAAGCAGTACATTTAACATTTCGCTCATTTTCTCTTCCCCTTTCCTACAACAATAAATGTTCCTGGCAGCGGCTGTGTTAAGTTACACTGTGTAAAAATATGCTTCCAGTGTGCCGTGAACCTCGGCGTGCAGCACACTGCTCGAAATCGCCTTCGCTGATTGATTTCTCGCAGGTGCTGCGCCGTCCCGGCACACGATCGTAATTTACACCAAGTCACAAATCTCATTCACAGCCGCTGCTCATTTTTATCTCATTGGACGGATTAAACATCCATGGACATGAGTGCAGGAATTGCTATGATGGCGATGACTACTATGAGCATCAAAACCATAGGTATCAGCATCTTCGTGCTGGCCTGCTCTCCCTTCTTGCGGGCCAGACGCTTCCTTGTTTCGAAGGATTCCTGCACTTCCTGCTTCAGCAGGAGCTTCATGCCTTTAGTTCCCTTATTCAGATTCTGCTCCAATATATTTCCCAGCTTAATATATGGATACAGTGCGCACCTTTTTCCAAATTGAGCATAGGCTTCTGATTCACTCACTCCGCTATCGATCTTCTCGAGAGCCAGCTTCATCTCCGTATATGCATACCTGGTATCTTTATTATCTTTTTTATGTCTGCTTCTATACTTCTCCTCTTTGGCTTCCTGATCGCTTACGATTCTCTCGAATGCGCTATGAATGCTAAGACCTGCTTCATACAGAAGGCTTAGTTTCGAAACAATCTCCGTAAAATCCAGCATCATCTGATCGTTTCGTTTCTTAACTTTGTCTTCGAGAGCTTTATCATAAAATACTGCTATTGCTATTAGCGCAAATATCCCGAGAAGCAGAAGCAGATAGCTGTCGTCTTCCTTCGTTTCACTGAATTTAACATTGTAACCATTTACCTGCTCAGGCAGCGTAACCTTATCACTATAAATATTATTTTCCGACTCTACCTGTTCTGTTATGCTGTTAATAAGCTTCTCCTGGCCGTCTAATGTTTTGGCCGACAGCATCACCGGAATAGTAAAAATCTGCGATATGTCATCCAGCGAGAAGGTCGCATAGAGATTAACAAGGCTGGTCATTCTCTCCTCCAGGTCTGCCTGTATCTCTCCGTTATAGTTAATTTCAGAGATATCCTCGATCTCCCAGTAGATATTGAACCCATTATATTCATCAATCAGATTAAGGGGCTGCGTCACGCAGTCTTGTGATTCGTTTTCTCCCAGCATCTCCTGCTTGACGCCATCCAGACTTTTTTCAAACAATTCCAAAATTTCAGACTCTGTATACTTAACTGCACTGACATTTATATTGATCTTGTCCTGTGTATTTTTATAATCCACATCTAATTCATAAGACTTGCTGCTCTCCCCGTAGCCCGGCCTGTTAAGATACTTTATATAAGTAATTCCGCTATTTGCCGCGCAGGTAAGAAATCCCAGAAGAGATATTCCTGCTATCACAGCCACTATTGATGCATATTTTCTGACAATATATAGATATTCCTCATACTCAACATTTTCTCTTACATACAGGCTCCTTAGAAGACCTCTGATTCTGTCTGCCCGACCGCTGTCAGGAAACATATGCCGGCACAGATCTGCCAGCCTCGCCGATAGCGGATACAACAGTCTTAATGGATGCTCATGCCTGTCCAGGTTCTTAAATAATTTTTTCTTATATCCAGAGTTGATCACTATCAAGACAACCAGTGCCAGTAATATAATTCCGTATACCCAGATCATTCATACCTCTATTCTTGTTATCCTTCTTCCCAACAATACAGCAGCACCATATATGATAAGACATGCTGTCATGATCAATACCCCTGTCAGATTGCCATACAGCGGATCCAGCAGTCCCCCGGATGTAAGGTCGATATAGAGAATAATGCCTATGGGTATGACCATCATTATATTTTGTTCCAGCTTTTTAGAGCTTATGATTACTTCGATTTCGTTCTTGGTATCTATCTTGGCAGATATGTCGTCGGCCGTCTTTTTGATGATCTCAACCATATCGCCGCCGCTTCTTTTCGCTATGCTGAATACCGAGGCAAATGTCTCTATATCCTCCACCTGTGTTCTGTCCGCAAGATCCTTAAATATTTCCTCTGCAGAAATTCCCATGCTGATCTGGTTCAGCATTATGTTTAATTCCTTGTATATCGGAGAATCTTCCCCATGCAGCATAGTGATCTCTTCAGCACATTCCTTAAGGGCATTTTCTATTGAATAGCCTGATCTCAGCGATGCCACCAGACTATCCAGCATATCCTTAAACTGCGTGCTCAGTAACGCCTTACGTTTAAGGATCATGTCTCTTCTATGTATCCTTCGATATACTATGATGCACGGGAGAAGAAGTGTTATAACCCATATTGATTTATAAAACAGATACAATACGATGAAGATCACGATATAAACCATTATTGACCTTAATCTGTCAGTTGACTTTCTCATATTCACCTGCCATCATCCCTTTTCTTATAAGCAGCGGTATATCTGTCCTTACAAGGACTCCGCTCTTAGATTTGTCAGCATTATATTTGTACTCAAATAGCGAACTTAATTTTATATTGTTCTCTTCTAATCCTTCTATCTGTGATATGTTCAGAACCTTTCTTGATCCGTCCCGCAGCCTTCCCAGATGAACCATAATATCGATAGCTGAGGCAATCTGTCCTCTGATCGCCATCAGCGGCAGCTCTTCTCCTGCCATCATCGTCATGACCTCCAGTCTGCTCAGCATATCCTGGGGCGAGTTTCCGTGACCCGTAGAGAGACTTCCATCGTGTCCTGTATTCATAGCCTGAAGCATGTCTAGTGCCTCAGCGCCTCTCACCTCGCCTACTATGATCCGGCTGGGTCTCATTCTGAGTGACGTCCTTATAAGATCTCTGATAGTTATTGCATTTTCGCCTTCCACATTGGCCTGTCTGCATTCGAGACTTACCAGATTATCTATATGCTCAATCTTAAGCTCAGCCGAATCCTCTATTGTGATAATCCTTTCATCCTGCGGGATAAAGTTAGACAAGGCATTAAGAAATGTCGTCTTACCCGAACCTGTACCACCGCTGATAAAAATGTTATATCCGTTTTCTACCAGTCCTTTTAAGAACTGCACCGCCTCCTGAGTAATCGACCCTAACTGTATCAGTCTGTCCATAGTAATCGAGTCCTTAGGAAACTTTCTTATCGTAACCGCCGCTCCCGATATTGAAACCGGATCAAGTACGATATTAACTCGTGAGCCGTCATAGAGCCTTGTATCTAATATAGGCGACGACTCATTTACTCTCTTATTAGCCCTCGCTGCTATGGTCTGTATCACATCCCGCAGCTTCTCCTCGGATGAAAATCGTCCGTTATATCTGAATAATTTTCCATTCTTTTCAATAAATATCCTGTCACTGCCATTGATCATGATCTCCGTTATGTCATCGTCATCTAAGATCTCCTGAAGAACATCAAGTCCCCGTATCGCATTAAAGAGTTCTCTGCTGATACGCATTTTTTCCTTCAGTGATGCACTGTCATGATATTCATTTATTACCATTTCCGTGATTGTCTCGTTTAACTCTTCATCGCTTATATTTCGCGACAGATCTATATTGTTTATGAGACGATTTTTAAGCTCTTCAATCAGGATCAACAGTTACCTCCATAATCTTGTCGAAGTCATCCTTTCTTCCTAGGCTTATGATATATTCTCTAAATTCCCGCATTTTCTCCATGGCTATCTGATCATTTACAGCAGTATTCCCTGATTTATGAGTCAGAACACTCCTGTAGGTTTTATTTTCAGAATATGGCAAGGCCGGAATATACAGATTGCCATACTCAAAAATCACATCCATCAAATTTTCAGTTATTGCCGCCATATCCACGAGAATGTATTGATACCCTCCAGTCATGCTTAGAGTTGCCAAAAAGTCCGGCCAATCTTCTTCGCTTAGTTCTTCCAGGTCTTCGGGATTGACTGGTGCCGTCAATACATCCATTCCACAATAGCTGCCCCTCAACTTTGTCAGGGTCTCCGCCAACTTTCTGCGGTTTGTTTTATAAACATAAATCAGATCGGAAATTCCGGTATTTTTAGGATAATCGAGCCATTTATTTGCTCCTGAGAAAGGCTCCAAATTAATATATAAAACCTTGTTCTTGTCACCATTTTCAGTTTTAACCAATCTCTTCATAATGACTGGCGCGAGCCTTACATGACTTACTTTATCAACAGGTGAATATATTCCCGCTACGTGAAGATTCTTGATCCGGTCACCTGACCTTATATCAAAATCTTCCAGCTGTGCGCCTATTTCTGCCATGATATTATCTGCTGACTGATATTTATTTATGCAGGCCGTTTTCTTCAGTCCGCCCGGTATCTCTGAGCTGATTCTGTCCGCGAGCTGCTGCTCTCCAAGAAATATTACAAACAAATTACTATTACTGGTTAAAATCATTATGGCCTGTCCGATGCTGTCTTCATCATCATTCAGGGAAATAAGCAGAACAGTCTTCTCGTTTCGTTTCAGATAATCATTCAGAGCCTCCGGATCAGTAAATCCGACAATATCAAATGCTGAATTCTTCTTAGAATTAGCATAGCTTAATAAGCGTTCGATATACGATGGGCATGAATCGTAAACTGCCAAAGTACTCTTTGCCAATATTTTTCTCCTTTTTTATTTTCTTTACCGGTATATACAAGCTGCCTGGAAGATTCAACTTGTTTTGCTTCGAATGAAGCGTACCTGGACTATAAATCAGCACAATTATAAAGTCAATAAGGCACTTTCAACTTTGTGAAAAGTGCCTAGAAATAGGGCTTGTAATACGTTTTCAGCATTACTGAAGCTGTATTACAAATGCATTATTATAGAGTGGATCCCTGCGTTCATAATCGAAGGCTATGAACGTGATTTTTTCATTTTCAGACGAAATTTTTTCCGCAGAAGCTTCCCATACTTTATATTTAAATGCATCAATGTGAAGCTTTCTGTCCAGTTTCATTTCACGGATAATTTCCTTATACGGTATCAGATCCGTGGCAAATGAAGGCCTGCTCTTAAGATTTTCCCTGAGATACAGATCATACGTCAGAAGCTCTTTATAAAGGGCTTCGTGTGCAGGATCCTTCTCCTGCGCAAATGCCAGAAGCACATTATATCTGTATATTCTGGCAGGGCTATTTGTAAAATATCCGTTTTCTTCATAGAATCTGGCTAATTGCGAGAACATATCAAATGCCGTGTCAAATGCAGTCTCTAATACCTTGATCGTCTGGCTGAATTGATGGCTGTTATAGTAGAGCTCTACCATCTCTTCTATCTTCTTAAGCTTAAGAACCTCGTCATATGTGAGCCAATCTGTCTTAAGTACTTCGTATGGTGTATTACTCTTATACACGATGCCATATCCTTCGGCACTTTCGTGCATCGGCGCGCCCTTAAGAACCTTCAGAAATCCCAATTGAAGCTGTGAAGGCTCCATGGCATAGACTTCGTTAAAGCTATTCTTAAAGCTCTCGTAATTTTCATACGGAAGACCTGCTATAAGATCTAAATGCTGATGAATATTCTTCATATCGTTAACGCGGGATACGACCTGTTTTAATTTGCCCAGATTCATCACGCGGTTAATTGCCTTGATAGTATCAGCATTTACAGACTGCACACCTATCTCCAGCTGAATAAGACCCGGGCGCATCATAGACATTATATGCAGCTCATCCTCCGTCAAAATATCTCCGGCGATCTCGAAGTGGAAGTTCGTAATGCCATTGTCATGTTCCTTGATATATGTCAGGATTCCCATGGAATGTGCATGATCAATATTAAATGTCCTGTCTACGAATTTGACCTGTGGAATCTCATGATCCAGGAAAAATTGTAATTCGTCATACACTTTACAAAGTGATCTGAATCTGACCCTTCTGTCCACGGACGACAGGCAGTAACTGCACGAAAACGGGCATCCCCTGCTGGTCTCGTAGTAGATTATCTTGTTGTCAAATTCATGAATATTGTCATTATTATAGACAAATGGCACATCGTCCATATCAAGAAGCTCTCGTTCGAGAGTTGCCACGATCTCATCATTCACTCTGACAGTGATTCCTGCAATGGACTCCAGAGCCTTCGTTCCCATGCCATAGTAAGATATGGCCAGTTCCGCAAATGTTCCCTCACCCTCTCCTCGCATGACGCCCAGAATATCAGGATTCTCCTTAAGCACCTGAATGGCATCAAATGTAACCTCCGGACCGCCTACCCAGATATCTGTGTCAGGAAGCACCTTATGCAGGTCTCTTATTATGCTCCTGGTATATTCCCAATTCCATATATAGCACGAAAAAGCCGCAACATCCGGCTTCTTCAAATAGATATCTGCAAGGATATCCTCCATCTGGTTATTAATCGTATATTCCGCAATCTCAACCTCAGGCCTTAATTCATCCGGCATGCTGTTATATTCCTTAGAATTAAGCACATATGTCTGCAGGAGATGAATCGCAAGATTCGAGTGGATGTATTTGGAATTCAAGGCACATAAGAGTATCTTCATCACATTTTCCCTTGGTATTATCTAAAAAGGCAGCTGCTCTCTCCCGTGAACCTCGGCGTGCAGCCCCTGCTCGAAAACGCCTTCGCTGATTGTTTTCTCGCAGGGTGCTGCGCCGTCCCGGTGCGGGAGCATCTGCCTTTTATTTAATGTTACGACATAATCTACGATATAAATCTCTCTTCAAGTGTTTTGATAGCCTCTATATAGCCTTCGAATCCCATGCCTGTAATGGTTCTGATGCATGCAAGTCTTATATAAGAAATGCTGCGGAAGGCTTCTCGCTCTGATACTTCAGAGATATGGACCTCGACTGTTGGTATCTGAACTGCCTTGACTGCATCCAGGATTGCTACGCTGGTATGGGTATAGGCACCAGGGTTGATGACAATGCCATCCATTACGTTATAGGCTTCCTGGATTTTATCTACCAGGTCGCCCTCATGATTGGACTGGTAAAATGACACCTCAATGCCCTTGCTGTCACAATATTTCCGAATCATGTCTACCAGGTCTGCATATGTATTGGCACCATAGATCTGAGGCTCTCTGATACCGAGCATATTCAGATTCGGACCATTTATAACTAATATCTTCATATGAAATCTTCCTCATTAGCTGTTAAAGCATCTTCAACTTTTTAGAATGAATATAAATTAGCATCACTACGTGCCGTGAACCTCGGCGTGCAGCCCCTGCTCGAAAACGCCTTCGCTGATTGTTTTCTCGCAGGGAGCTGCGCCGTCCCGGCACTAATTCTATTTTTCCCCTTTAATTAATGGAAATTTCACGCTCTCATAATTTCAATAATCTTCTCCGCTGCTGCCTCAATAGAGGTATCATTCTCGATCATGTAGTCTGCGAACCTCTCATACATCGGCTGCCTGATTTCATAAAGGCGGTTCAGGTCATTGCTCTGCGAGATTGGGCGTCCATCAACAGGAAGCAGTTCAATATCACGCTTGATCCAGAATATGGTTCCATTCTGATGAAGCAGCGGATAATTCTCCAGTCTGGTCACGGCGCCGCCGCCGGTTGAGATAATAAGTCCCGAGGCCTTGCCCTTATTTCTTATTATCTCGGTCTCCATCTTCCTAAACTGTTCCTCACCCTGAGTCTTAATGCAGTCAGCCGGGGATATTTTATATTCTGTCTCGAAGATCTCATCTAATTCCGCAACTTCGTGATTCATCATTTGCCCTAACTTCTCAGCTATTGATGATTTGCCGCTTCCAGGCATTCCGATGATTATAACATTACGCATTTCATATGAGAGCTTCCTCTCGATCTCATCAATTCGCTCTGTCGGTATGCTGATACTGGCAAATAGCTCGCTGCTCCTTTTGGCCTGAGCCACCAGCATATAAAGGCCCGTATCGCATGCCAGACCCATTTTCTCTGCCTGCAGTACCAGCGCAGTTCTCTCAGGATTATAAATAATATCTAATACTGCCTCGCAATGCGGGAACAATTTAAGATCCACAGGGCTCATGCCATTATTAGGATACATTCCCACAGGCGTAGTATTTACTATAATCTGCGCATCCTCATGAAGATACAGATTGTTATAATTATTCTCGCCGCTTCGGCTGATTACAACCACATCGGCCCCGGCATTTTCAAGCACTGCCTTTACAGATACGCAGGCGCCGCCGTTTCCTAAGATCAAGGTCTTCTTACCCTTAGGATCCACGTTATTTTTCTTCATGAGGCATTCGAAGCCAAAGGCATCCGTATTGTCGCCATATATGGTGCCGTCTGCGCGTTTAACCAGTGTATTAACGCTGCCTATTGCCCTGGCAATCGATGAGAGCTCATCGCAAAACGGCACCACCATTTTCTTATATGGAATGGTTACATTAAGTCCGTTCCAATCGCCGTTTCTCACAAAATCCTCAAGATTCTCTCTTGTAACCTCATATAATTTATATTCGTAATCAGCCAGTTCTGCATGAATCTGCGGCGAATAGCTGTGACCTAATTTTTCTCCGAGCAGTCCGCATTTTAACATTTATAACACCTCGCTGTAACTTCCTAAATAGCTGAAGCTCTCACTGGTTTTACTGAGCTCTCCCAATAATTGAAGCAGTTCCGGCGAATATACCGGGACATCCAGATCAAAATAGAATCTGAACTCGAAGTCCCGTCCCTGGATAGGACGGCTCTCAAGCTTATTCAGGTTGATTCCTAATACATAGAATTTTGACAGGAATTTGTATAATGCTCCCTCTTCGTCAGGAAGTGTAGCCATAAGGCTGGTCTTATTGGCGCCAGGATAGATCTCCAGCTTCTTAGAAATGCAGATAAATCTGGTATAGTTATTGGCATTGTTCTGGATAGTATCGCTCAGGCTCTCAAGTCCGTACAGTCTGATGCAGGATCTTGATGAGATGGCAGCAATATCATTCTTATCAGATTCTGCCACCTTCCTTGCAGCCACCGCCGTATTTTCACATGGAATGATCTTAACACCCTTCAGCGTACTTAAGAACTGCGAGCACTGGGCAATCGCCTGCTCATGCGAATAGATTTCCTTGATATCAGATAATTTTGTGCCAGGCTTTACCAGAAGATTATGCTGAATCTTGACTCTTACGCTTCTTACGATGCTGAATTTATGCTTCTGCATCAGATCATAAACAGCATTTACAGATCCGGCTGTGCTATTCTCGACAGGAACTACTCCGTAGCTGCACAGACCCTGCTCAACAGCTGAGAATACCGCATCAAAATCCTTGAAATATAATATATTGGCATGCTTAAATACCTTATCACAGGCTGTCTGCGAATTGGCGCCTTCCACACCCTGGCAGGCCACAGATACATTTGCCGGGAACAGCTCAGGGGTGTTGTCAATGGCATATCTGATTTCCTCTGCCAGTTCGCTTCCCGTGCCATTTAATTTATTCTGATAAGCACGGCTTATTTCAAATATCGTTGAATAAAGCAGCGCGCCATAGTCCTTAAGTTCCTCAGGAAGCTGCTCTCTTATGGCGATAAGCTTCCTTCTCTCCTGTGCGGCATCTAAGATGGGCTTGTTATTCGCCTTCTTGTATGCAGCCACAGCCTGCGCCTGCTTCATCCTCTGTATGAATAAATCTACTATCTGATCATCGATGCGGGTTATGTTGTCGCGTATTGATGATAAGTCTTGACTGCTGCCTTGTTCCATTACATTGCTCCTTATATAATTCTAAAAATTCACAGCACTAACCATATAATATTCCAGCACATTGTAACGTATGTCTGCATTTGTGCTGGGTCGTTGTACTAACACGTCATCTCTGCGATTTATATTCCAAAAAGGCATCATAGATTGCCACAGCTGCCGCAGCCTCTATACATGGCACTGCCCGCTGCACGATGCAAGGATCGTGGCGTCCATGAATATTAAGCGCTGACGCTGTCATGGTCTCAAGATTAACTGTCTCCTGAGTCTTGCCGATGGACGGCGTCGGCTTAAATGCTGCCCTGAATATGACCGGCATGCCATCCGTGATGCCCCCTAATATGCCTCCGCAATTATTAGTCCTGGTGCAGACCTTGTCGCCATTTAGGACAAATGCATCATTATTCTCGCTGCCTCTAAGTGCTGCTGCCTCAAATCCGATGCCAAACTCGATGCCCTTAACGGCCGGAATTCCAAATACTATCTGCGAGATCCTATTTTCCATTCCATCGAACATCGGATCTCCTAAACCAACCGGAAGCCCGGTGACGATGCATTCAACGATGCCTCCTACAGAATCCTGATCTTCCTTAGCTGCAATAATGCGCTGTTTCATTTGCTCAGCCGCATCATCCGAGACCACCGGGAATTTCTTCTTATCAACGGGCTCCGTAAATTCTGCATCATCTGTTATATCGGCAATGGACTTAATCCTCGCCATAATATTGATGCCTTCCTTAGTCAGCAGCTGCTTGCATATGCCGCCTGCGATACACAATGGCGCTGTAAGTCTGCCTGAAAAATGGCCTCCACCCGCATAATCCTGAGCGCCTTTATATTTGACCTCCGCCGTATAATCAGCATGTCCCGGCCGCGGATTGATCTTAAGCTCTGAATAGTCCTTCGATCTGGTATTAGTATTATAGATAAGTGCCGTAAGCGGTGTGCCGCAGGTCATATCTCCTACTATTCCCGAGACGAATTCCGGGAGATCTGCTTCCTTCCTAGGTGTTGAGAATTCATTTTGTCCCGGAGCCCTTCTCGTCAGAAACCTCTGAAGCTCGTCCATGTCTATCCTGCTTCCTGCCGGAATCCCCTCCAGTGTCATTCCGATAGCCGGGGAATGAGATTGTCCGAATATTGTTAGTCTACATATTCTGCCGTAGCTGCTGCTCATCTGTCCACCTCCATTGACTCCAGGTCATCCCAAAAGGCAGGGTATGATTTGGATACACATTGCGCATTTATGACAGTCACAGGATTCCGGCAAATGCCGGCTGCAACGGCTGCCGCCATGGCGATTCTGTGATCCATATACGAATCCACCGTGCCGCCTGTGAGGTACTCCTGTCCTTCTATAACCATGCCATCCTCTGTTTCTGCAACCGACGCCCCGATGGCCTTTAGCATTTCCACTGTACTCTTAATCCTGTCTGACTCCTTCATTCTGAGTCTCTGTGCATGAATTATATGCGTCGTGCCCCTGGCGGCTGCCGCTACAACACTCAGTACCGGGATGAGATCCGGAATCATCGAACCATCGATAGTTATCGCATTCAGGCTATCTCTCCGGGCAAATATCTCATCACCCTTTCTTTCTAATCTGGCACCGAATTTCTTAAGTACATCCACGATTCTTCTGTCGCCCTGGCCTGAAGCCTCCGACAGATTCCGTACCGTGATGCCATTTGCCGACAACGCACCTGCGCACAGGAAGAATGATGCGCTGGAATAATCGCCCTCGACCCTGATCTGCGGCTCAGATGAATATGTCTGATTGCCACAGAACTCATAGCCATCCGGCAAGTCCTTCCAAACGATGCCCGACTGCCTCAGCGCATTTTCAGTCATGATAACATAATCGCGGGACTCGAGATTGCCTTCGATTACGATCCTGCTGTCACCTGCTACCAATGGCAGTGCAAATAATAATCCCGAGAAATACTGTGATGAGATATTTCCTGGAAGCGAGAAGGTTCCAGCCTTAAGCTGTCCCGAGGCATGAAGGAGACTGCCTTCTCTGGTTATGTTCATGCCATGTAACCTTAAGACGTCTTCATATTCTCGCATAGGGCGCTCGGGAAGTCTTCCTTCCATAGCAAATGCCGCATCAATTCCCAGGGCTCCTACAATAGGAAGCAAGAATCTCAACGTCGAGCCACTCTCCGAGCATGCCAGCATACGTTCTCCTGAGGATACACTTAATGATGCCCTGTCTATCGACTGCACATTAATCACATCTCCATCGGCATAAATCTGTGCCCCCATGCCATTAAGACAGTTCATGGTCGCCTCAATATCCTTAGAAATGCCAGGGCAGGTAATAACTGATCTGCTCTCAGCCAATGCCGCACATATTAATATTCTATGAGCCTGGGATTTAGAAGATGGAGCGCTTACCGCGCCGCTTCTGCTGCCAGGCGTTACTGTCTTATTCATTCAGATGCTCCGTTTCGCCGTTTTGCTTTAAACACATTTCAGATTACGCGCCGTGAACCCCGGCACGTAACAGCGGGCTTTATTAAATCAGATCCCTCCAGCTGCCATCCAATCCCTCAGCGTCTCCACCGGAATAGTCTTAATCGCGCATTTGCCGATCCTCTGCGGCACGATTATGCGCATGACGCCGGCTGCATTTTTCTTATCTGCTAGTGCCGCCTGATACATATCTTCAATATTATACTCAATTGATGCAGGCAGGCCATAGTCCTTAAGGACTTTAACGAGTTCATCATATACTCCGCTCTCGCAGATACCCATCTGCTCCGCGGCCTTCGTGATAACGGCCATGCCCATGGCTACGCCATATCCGTGCTCGACTTCATAGTGGCTCAGCTTCTCCACGCAATGTCCCAGCGTATGGCCAAAATTAAGGAGCATCCTGTCGCCGCGGTCGAATTCATCCCGCATTACGACGTCTCTCTTCATGGACACGCATGCGGCAATCACTCCTTCGTACCATTCGCTTACCTGTTTGGCCTTAAGGGCATTGAAAAACTCCGCGTCTCCTATCATGCCATATTTTATAACCTCGGCGCATCCTGCGCGATATTCATTTTCTGGCAATGTGGATAATGTATCAATATCGCATATTACAACCGACGGCTGATAGAAGCAGCCCACCTGATTTTTAGCTCCCGAGAGGTTAACTGCGGTCTTGCCGCCTACTGACGAGTCCACTGCTGCCAGAAGCGATGTAGGAACCTGCACAAATCTGATTCCCCGCTGATAGGTTGCTGCCGCAAATCCTGTCAGGTCGCCTACTACTCCACCGCCCAGAGCTATAAGTATGTCACTTCTGGTCATATGGCATTTGCATAGAAATTCCAGTAATTCCCCGTAAACTGCCAGGGATTTGGACTGCTCACCATGGGCCGCCACGAAGGTATTGACGTTCACGGCATTTGCCTCTAACTGCTGCTTTAATCTGTCTCCATACAGCGGATATACGTTGTCATCCGAAATAATGACAGCATTCTTTACATCGCCCAGCTGCGTTATTATTGCGCCCGCATCATCCAGCAGCCCTGCCCCTATTAACACATCATAACTCGTTGAGGCATCTATATGTATCTTCTTCATTTGACTCACCCCTGAACGGCGGCTCTTACCGCCTGCACTGTCTGTGCTACTTTCTTGAATTCCTCTGGTCTTAATGACTGCGCGCCGTCGCATAAAGCATGGATTGGATCATTATGAACCTCGATTATGAGACCATCTGCTCCGCAGGCCGCCGCAGATGCTGCCATCGGCGGAACTAATCTGGCAATGCCTGTTGCATGACTTGGGTCAACGATCACTGGCAAATGTGACAGTTCATGAAGCATCGGCACTGCCGATATGTCCAGCGTATTTCTCGTATAATCACTGAAGGTTCGGATGCCCCTCTCACACAAGATAACCTGCTCGTTGCCGCTGGCCATGATATATTCAGCGCTCATCAGCAGTTCTTTTAATGTATTGGCTAGACCTCTTTTTAAGAGAATCGGCTTATTTACCTTGCCCAGCTCCTTAAGAAGGTCGAAATTCTGCATATTTCTGGCGCCGACCTGGATAACATCTACGTCTTCGAACAGATCAAGGTCAGTTACACTCATGATCTCCGTTACGATGGGAAGCCCAGTCTCCTGACGGGCGATCTTAAGAAGCTCTAAGCCCTCTGCCTTAAGTCCCTGGAAATCATATGGGGATGTACGGGGCTTAAATGCGCCGCCTCTTAACATATCGGCTCCATATTCCTTGACAGCTCTGGCGATCTCAACGATCTGATCCTCTGATTCCACGGAACATGGGCCTGCGATCATGGCAAAATGGCCGCCGCCTATCTTCACATCGCCGACGGATATTATTGTATCATCAGGATGGAACTTGCGGTTACATGTTTTGAAGCTTTCTGTAACTTTTTTTACAGAATCTACAATATCAAGGCTTTCAACTAACTGTTCATCTATTCTCTGAGTGTTGCCGATAAGTCCTAATACTGTCTGATATTCTCCGACGGCCACATGAACCTTGACACCCATTCCTTCAAGCCAGTTAATGACCTGTTCCTGTTTCTTCTCATCAGCATTTGGTTTTAATACAACTATCATTAGAATTCCCTCTTCATCCTCTGGCCTGTCATGCATGGCCGCCGGCTTATTTGCTTCACATATCTGCGAAAAAAATGCGGCACATGCAATTTGTGCCGCATCAACTTTCTTCTATTAAGAACTTTTTATGCACTACAAATCGCCTCTACTTGTTTATTCAGTAAAGTAAAAGGAAAATGTAAAGCTAAAAAAGTATCTATTATTCATTATACAACCCTTTCTCGTGCCGTTGTTTTCCCAGGCACGGGCTGTATTCTATCACACAGAATCAGGGTTATCAATAGAATATATCAGCTAATTTGTTATTATCCATTAATGTTTTTAATAGATAATTAATTTGCCATTATCTATGCTTGCCGAGGAAAAATACTGCTAAGGTTCCAGGGCCTGAATGTGAGCCTATAACAGGTCCAATGTCTGTTATGAGATCAGCCTTCTTACCGCCATTTCTGGCCATGATCATCTCTTCTAATTTCTGGGCATCCTCGCGACAGTCACCATTGCAGATGAAATACATACCATGCTCCGGGTCTCTTGCCAGTTCAAAGTATTTGTCAACCACAGCTGCTATGGACTTCTTGCGGCCTCTTACATTGACCGTAGGCACCAGGTGTCCCTCTTCATCAACATGAAGGAGAGGCTTTAGATTGAGCATGCTTCCCATGAAAGCCGCCGCCTTGCTGCAGCGTCCGCTTCTCTTAAGATAAACCAGATCTCCAACCGTGAACCAATGTCCCAGATAAGGAACATTCTCCCTTATATAGGCTGCGATATCTTCCATCGACTCACCTTTCTCTCTCTTAAGAACGGCCATGTATACGAACATTCCCAGCCCGGCTGATGCACACAGAGTATCAACAACTATTATCTTGCGATCCGGATATTTTTCCATCAATTCATTTGCAACTATCGCACCCGTATTAACGGTGCCGCTGAGAGCTGACGAAAATCCCACATACAGAATGTCCTTGCCTTCCTGTAATATCGGCTCAAAGCTCTTGATAAAATCATCCATATTGGCTGCGGATGTCTTGAAGGTATCCCCATCCTTCATCTTCTGATAGAAGACATCAACCGGCATCTCGCGCTGAGTATATACCTGTTCTGTCTTCACATCTCTGAAGAGAAGGTCTATGCATCTTACGTTCCATTCATCTAATTTCTCTGGAACTATATCGCAGCCTGTATCAGTAAATATCTCAAAATTATTCAAATCGGCATTCCCCCATTCTCAGAACTGGCCACGGCCATTGGCAGTATTAGACTCGTCAATATTGCCCTGCAATATATCCCAGTGCTCTGCTAATTTGCCATCCTGTATTCTGTAAATATCAGCAACCTTATTAACCGAGCCATTTACGCCCATTGTACATTTGAAGAATACGCATACTTCATTGTTCTCATTTTCGAAGATTTTCTTGATCTCCATATGCGGCTTGCCGGCAAGAAACTTCTCACAGAATTTTTTGAAGCCTTCCTTGCCATCTTCAACTGTAGGATTATGCTGCATGTAATCGTCGCGCATATATTCATCAAGATTTGACAGATCCCACTTATTAAATACTTCATCATATACCTTTAATACGAGTTCCTTGTTTGTCATCGGCTTATCTCCTTTTGCAGTTAATATGGTATTCATTTTTCTGTATTTTTCGATTTTATTGTAAGCGAGAGGCCCTTTGGAATCAACTAGATTTTCATAACGTTTTTGTCTGTCTCTCCTATGTTCATTTTAATAAAAAAGCCTGAATATAGCACGCAAATTTTCTTTCCCGGGTCAATAAACGTACAATGTTGCCGTCAAAATAATACATTTATGTGAAAATCTATCCTTCTGCAAGAAATGAACGTACATGCTCGACGATTTTTAAATGATGGACATTTGTTATTGACATACCTAGTATATCAAGGTATTATTTGCATAGATAATCAAGGTACGGAGGAAAACCGATGTCAAAGAATAATAATTTTGGAAATACAGACTTGCTCTTGATGGGCTTACTCAAGGATGAAGATTTATATGGTTATCTGATAACACAGAGGCTCGCAGAACAATCCAATCATTTTTTTGAAATGAAAGAGGGAACATTGTATCCGCTTCTTCATCAACTGGAGGAAAAGGGATACCTAGAATCATACAAAAAAATTGCCGAATCAGGAAAAGAGCGGAAGTATTACCATTTGACACAAAATGGCCGTAAATACTTCGAAACAAAAGTGGAAAATTGGAATCAGTACTATTCAGCGGTTAACGGGATATTAGGAGGTTGCGATGGATGAACGTGGAATCAAGGAGCAATACCTTAATGATATAAAAAACAAGATAAAATGGAAAAAGGCGAAAACTACAGCAGTGGCCGAAATATCTGATCATATAGATGATCTATACGATAATTATATTGCAGCTGGAGATTCCATCGATGATGCAATGGATAAGGCTGTTAAGCAGATTGGCGACCCTGAGCTGGTAGGAAGTATGCTTAATGAAGTCTATAGGCCGAATGTGAATTTTGAAATTATCATTATGTTAGTCTCATTTGCCATATTCGGCTGCTTTATACATGGTTTTTATTCAGGATATTCAAGCATAATTGGTATATTAATCGGAGCGGCAGCAGCCGTCTGCCTGTACTGGCTGGATTATGAGGAATTTGCAAAAAGAATACCCCTTATGTACAGCGGATATGTCATACTGGCAGCGGTTACATTTGTATTTGATGAATTTTTTGCACCAGTCAGCATGTCAGGCTCAACCAGGTGGTGTTACATATTAATGCTAAGTCCTTTTCTTCATGCCGGGCTGGTATATTACTTGAAGAATAAGAAAATACGACTGGAAGTTCCTGCATTCTGGGGAACATTTATCATACCGCTGGCGATTCTGGCGATAAGTGGAAACGCGAGCTACGTCACCGTGCTGTTAGTAATGGATACTCTGGAAATAATTCTATTAATAAGAAAAGATTCGTCATTTTTGAGAATAATGTGCAAAAATAAGACGGTAAATATTATCGCAACAATTGCAATGGCTGCGGCGCTGTTCTTATCTGTCAGATGTATTATATCGAATCTCAGCATGGATACGTCAGATCAGATCTTTATTGCAAATGCATGGAAATCTATGCAATTCACGGGAGAAAATCTACGTGATGCAGTAATGAACAATGCCAATATAACAAAAGCAGCATTTCCGCTGTTGTATCTGTCGTTCCGTTACGGATTGGTGGCAACATGTGTTATCTTATTCTTCTATGCCCTGTTGGCAGCGGTTTTAATCCGTGTAATTGTTAAGCAAAAAACAAGACTGGGCGCGCAGCTATCACTCATGATAGCTATACTATATGCGGTACAATTACTGGCAGCGCTGTTGTGTAACTTGGGATTAATAAGTCCGTCGTTATACATATCCTTCCCGTTCTTCGGCGGCGGGGTAATGACCTTCGTAGACTATGCACTGCTGGGCATGCTGCTCTCAATATCAAGGTATCAAAGCATTAAATCTGATGGGCATATTGTATGTGACTAAAAAGATTGAGATGAGACAAAATGATAAAAACAGCACAGCCTTCCATGTAAAAATGGAAGGCTGTGTGGCGTTGTTTGCTATCAATATTGAACTATTAAGATATTAAATTTGATGAATATTTCTTATCTCTCATACAG
>CAVARE010000033.1:0-20194 GCA_963591145.1 Anaerotignum sp.
GAACATAGCGCCCTTTGCTCAGTATGTCAAATCGTATCTCATAAAAAATCTGGAAATTTTACCGCCGGAGGGGGGTCTGTTGTGACCTGCCTTCGGCTTTTTTCTATGCCTGCATATAGAATAAAAGGTGGTGATGCCTTATGGTAATGCACAGCCGCCGTCAACGCTTGCTTGAACGGATAATTATTTCTCACGGTATGTCCGCTGCCGACAGAAAGTTATACGTTATATGCGGACAATCTGAATAAAAGGGGTGAAATAGAGTGAAAATAAAAAGAAGAATTATTGGTATGCTGCTTGCGGTCTGCTTTGCCGTGGGGCTTTGGCCGACCGTGACATTTGCGACAGATGCAGCAGGACACGAATGGGAGTACTCTCAGGCATCCACTGGCACGACTAAGCATCATGTGCGCATTTGTGACGAATGTAACATAAGGGAAAGCGAAGCGTGTGATATCACGACTGCTACCTGCACGACTTCCAGCATCTGCACAAAGTGCGGATATCATTTTGCCGATGCTTATGGTCACAACTACAAGGAGACCGCCCGCACGGAAGCGACCTGTACAACGAACGGTGGCGTGACTTATACTTGCAACCGTGAGGGCTGCGGTAGTAGCTATACAGATCCATTGACCATGTTAGGCCATCACTATGTGGAAACAGCCCGTACAAATTCCACATGCACGGTGAAGGGCAGTGTGACCTATACCTGTGACCGTGAGGGCTGCGGGACCAGCTATACGGAGGAACTGCCGCTGGCCACTCACAACTACGTTGCCAGGGTGATATCCGCTACCTGCATGGAACCAGAGATTCATGTCGATGAATGCACCAAATGCTGGGATTGGGAGAACCTTCAGTATGTTGGAGAAACCTTGCCACATCAGTATGAGGAATATGACCGCATTGAGCCGACCTGTACTGAAACGGGCATTAGCTTCCTCATGTGCAGCGGCTGTGAAGATATGAAGGAAGAGACGCTCGCTGCCACGGGCCATGATCAGGAGGGATCGCTGAGTCTTATGGCGGCCACCTGCACTGAGCCCGCGACCGAGTATGTTGCATGCTCCAAGTGCGGCACGCAGCAGGTTCATGGAACAATCGGCCAGCCGCTCGGCCATGATTACAAGGAGACCGCCCGTACAAATGCAACCTGTACGGCGACAGGCAGCGTAACGTATACCTGCGATCGTGAGGGCTGCGGTAGTAGCTATACAGATCCATTGACCATGTTAGGCCATCACTATGTGGAAACAGCCCGTACAAATTCCACATGCACGGTGAAGGGCAGTGTGACCTATACCTGTGACCGTGAGGGCTGCGGGACCAGCTATACGGAGGAACTGCCGCTGGCCACTCACAACTACGTTGCCAGGGTGATATCCGCTACCTGCATGGAACCAGAGATTCATGTCGATGAATGCACCAAATGCTGGGATTGGGAGAACCTTCAGTATGTTGGAGAAACCTTGCCACATCAGTATGAGGAATATGACCGCATTGAGCCGACCTGTACTGAAACGGGCATTAGCTTCCTCATGTGCAGCGGCTGTGAAGATACGAAGGAAGAGACGCTCGCTGCTACGGGCCATGATCAGAGGGGAACGCTGAGTCTTATGGCGGCCACCTGTACCGAGCCTGCGACTGAGTATGTTGCATGCTCCAAGTGCGGCACGCAGCAGGTTCATGGAACAATCGGTCAGCCACTCGGTCATGACTACAAGGAGACCGCCCGCACGGAAGCGACCTGTACAACGAACGGTGGCGTGACTTATACTTGCAACCGTGAGGGCTGCGGCAGCAGCTATACAGAGACACTGCCCGTGACCAGTCACAGCTATGTGAAAGTGACTACGCCGTCTACCTGCACTGAGCCAGGGGAAAGTCATGATGAGTGCATAGCCTGCGGAGATAAGATAAATGTCACCACAATAAAAGTACTCGGCCACGACTACAAGGAGACCGTTCGCACAAATTCCACATGTACGGTGAAGGGTAGTGTGACCTATACCTGCGACCGTGAGGGCTGTGGCAGCAGCTATACAGAGACACTGCCCGTGACCAGTCACAGCTATGTGAAAGTGACTACGCCGTCTACCTGCACTGAGCCAGGGGAAAGTCATGATGAGTGCACAGCCTGCGGTGATAAGATAAATGTCACAACAATAAAAGTACTCGGCCACGACTACAAGGAGACCGCCCGTACAAATGCAACCTGCACGGCTACAGGCAGCGTGACGTATACTTGCAACCGTGAGGGCTGCGGCAGCAGTTATACAGAGACACTGCCCGTGACCAGTCACAGCTATGTGAAAGTGACTACGCCGTCTACCTGCACTGAGCCAGGGGAAAGTCATGATGAGTGTACAGCTTGCGGCGATAAGATTAATGTCATTACCATAAAGGCATTCGGTCACGACTGGACGACCAGCGACGGCTATACCTATACCTGCACCCGCTGTGGGCTGACCGAGGTAGATGAGGAGGCCGAGGCTGAGATCAAGGCCTCGCAGGTGCCAGATGCCGTTGGCACAGTTAACGAGGACGGCGACCTTACTGACCTGGCGCTTACCAGCGCCATTAAGCAGATAGGAGGTGGCTATTCACTGCGCCGCGATGATGCCACGCTGAACAGTATCACGCTGGCATCCGAGAAGGATCCCGAAAATGCATGGATGCGCCTGAACGCCTCCGAACCTGCCAATCAGCTGGGCATGCAGTCAAGCTTCATCGGCGATAAAATCACACTGACGCTGACTGAAAACGACGAGGAGCTGAAGATTACGGGAGTAAGTCTGGACGGGCACGTGCTGACCGTCACCACATCCTCGGGTGCGACATTTGAGCTGAGCACGCCGAGCATTGCGCTGGGTTATACGGAGTTAGACAGTATCGCCGAGAAGAACCTGGATCGCATCATATTCACACGCACAGGAAACGTGCTGATGATCGACTTTGGCTCCGCTGAGGTAATGAAGGACGAGGAAAAGACTGAACTCGCCAGCGATACACCTGCGGACACATCATCGAACAAGACTCCATACAAGGTTGAGATTACATTCTCGAAGGTGACGCTAACCCGTGCACCAGAGCCTGAGTCCACAGTGGCTATCGAGGCCGAGGAGGAAGCGCCTATGATTGTCATCATTGCATACGAGGATGAGGATGAGGTTGAGACGTATACGCGATCCATCTGCTCGCATCAGTGGGAATATGAAGAGGAAGCGAATTGTAAGTCACCTCGAACCTGCACGCTCTGCGGTCTATACGAGGAGAATCCGTCGTCACACTGCTGGTATGTTTATAAGTCTGGGTCTTATACGCGAGGAGGGACGTCAAGTACGCCAGACTATTACGTTCTGAAATGTCTCTATTGCGATGCGACGATGATGGAAACATCTCTCAATCAGGCGCAGGGTCTCTGCACACATCCGAGTCTGGTCAAAGAAATGACGGAGAAGAATAAAGACAGTTTTATATACGATACCGGTGATTCTTTTTACAGCTCCAAAACGGATACAAGTTGGTGCGTCAAAGCGTGGGTATGCAAGGAATGTGGCGGAAGCGTGCCTGCCCTTGGACACGATTGGAAGCTTCGAGATGATATTGACCGTGGTGAATATGTTGTGGTTCAATGCAAACGATGCAAACGAGTCCAACAAGTCAAAAAGAACTACTACGACAGCACCACAGGAAAAGTGAACTTGGATGGCGTTAACTGCGATGGTGAGGGTGTTCATACGTGGACGACTGCTGAGTCCAGCGGCTGCGAGAGAACGCTGATCTGTGAGGTATGCGGCATGGTGCAGGAGAGAGATCACGACTGGGTGGTCACACGGGGAAGAAATTGCGCATATGAGGCTACGTGTTCGGTATGCGGAAAAACAGAGAAGCTGACGCTCCATACAGACGTTCACTATTTTACAAAGGAAACGGGCAAAAAAAAGGCTTTTAAAGGGGAGAAGGTAATCCTAACGGGCACGTGTGGAGTCTGTGGGAAAACTGACAGTGTATCGTTCTATGGTAAGTCTGAAACAGGTGCATATGACGATGAAAAAGGCAAGGCATCAAGAAAATTATTTGATGGTTGTCATACAAATGATTATTCTAGTATGCCTTCTTATATCGTCGATTATCTTGTTAAATATAGCAAGTAATCTTCACTTCAGGCGGCGCTCATTATCGGGCACCGCCTGAAATTAAATATCGGCAAAGTTCTTTCATAAAGGCCATATCCAAAACTCAATTACTATTGGGGAGCATTTCGTGTATAAAAATGCGAAAAATGCTCCCCAATATAAATTTTCTTGCTCTGCAAATTATACAAAAGCTATAATGGCAACGGTGAAAAATTCATATAGATTGATGAATCTGCAAATTCAATTTCACAGCATAGGATAAGAAAAATGGCAAAGGAAAATATTCTGAATAATTCTGACCAGTATTGCCCTGATGGTAACCGTGGCGGAGAGATCAGGTAATTTTGACGACGTGAAGGATGCCATTATTGATGCATTTATGACGCTGGGCATGCGGGATTCTATGCGTGAATTTCTGGATCTGAATACACTGGCAGATCGTATGGAATCGGTCAATACCATTGTAACGGAATATAAAAATCCCAGCGGCAGATGGTTTCAGGCGCGCTTTATTGTAAAAAGCCGGAATGAAGATGGTAGAGCCAAGGAAGTCCTCTATGTTGCCCGGGATTTCACGGATGAGAAATATGATGAATGGCACGATTACGGTAGACAGCGAACTGGGCAAGGGTACAGAATTCGTCGTTATGACTGAAAAAAGTTGACTAATTGTTATAAATATAATAATTATATGATGTGTTGTTTTGCCAGATGAAGTTTTTTAAATAGGGTAGGGAAATGTTAAAGAACAGGGTTTTAATAGCGGATGATTCCGAGATTAATCGAGAGATGCTCAGCGATATGCTGGGTGATCAATATGATTTTATCTATGCCGGTGACGGCACCGAGGTTATAGAAATACTAGAATCAAATCAATCGGTAGATATCATTCTGCTGGATATAAATATGCCGAAGATGGATGGCTTCGAGGTAATGCGCATAATGAATGAGCGACACTGGATTGATGAAATCCCCGTGATAATAATATCCTCGGAGGATGGCACCAGCTTTATAAGGCGTGGATATGAAATGGGTGCAACAGATTATATTATGAGACCGTTTTATTCATTCGTAGTCCGACGCCGTGTGAGGAATATCCTGATAATGTATTCCAAGCAGGACAGGCTGATCCTGTTAGTTGAGAAACAGATATATAGCCGTGAGAAGATGAACAATGCCCTGATCAATGTTCTCAGCAATGTCATGGAGCAGAGAAATCATGAACTGGGCAGTCATACCCTGAATGTACAGAATATAACCCATCTGCTGCTGGATAAACTGGTGGAATTAACGGATCAGTATAAGCTGAACAATTCAGATATTTCTCAGATCTCGACTCTGTCAGCGCTGCATGATATCGGTAAGATCAGAATCCCTGAGGAGATTCTGAATAAGCCCGGCCGATTAACTCCCGATGAGTGGGAGCAAATGAAAACTCATACGATCGAAGGAGATAAGATACTAAGCGATGCGTCCCTTGATCAGAACAGTAAGTTTGTCAGGGTCGCCAGAAATATCTGCAGATGGCATCACGAGAAATATGATGGAAGCGGATATCCTGATGGTCTGGCAGGAGATGATATACCTATTGAGGCTCAGGTCGTATCAATGGCAGATGCCTATGACGCTCTTACAAGTGATCGCAGCTATAAGAAGGCATTCTCTCATGAGAAGGCGATAGATATGCTGCTTAATGGAGAGTGCGGAGTATTCAGCCCGCTGATGTATAGGTGCCTCAGCGAGGTTTCGGAGTCACTTAAGGGACTGAAGGAGTCAGATACAAAATATGACTATCAGACGCTTGCTGTACATATCGCAGAAGAGATACTTGAGAGAAATAAGCTGCCTCACGGCAATGTTATGAGGCTTCTGGAGGAAAATGAGAGAAGGAGATTAGCGACAGAGGATGGTGAATCGTCAGCTGTTCAGCCATAGAGGATAAGAATATGTATACATTGAAACAATTTTATGAAGCTGTAGGATCTGACGTTAGAGAGGTGTTAGACAGACTGGGAGGAAATGAAGCATTTGTTATGCGCTTCCTGCGGAAATTCGCATCAGATAAGAGCTTCGAAGAATTACAGACATCACTTGACAGCGGGGATGTTGAAACGGCCTTCAGGGCTGCGCATACGCTTAAGGGTGTATGCGCCAATCTGGGCATCACGCGACTGTTCGGGCAGGCATCGGAGATTACTGAGTTGCTGCGGGCAGGAGGACTGGATGATGCCAGACTTAAATTCCCAGAGGTAGAACATGAATATAAGCATGTCCTGGAAGCATTAGAAAAACTTAATGACTAATGTCGACTCAGCTACTATTTTACATAAATTTTACACAAAATACCCAAAGCACTTTACAAGCTCATTTTATCATGGCACTGTAAAATGAAAGGGGTAGGAAAAGTAAAATATGAGTATATTCAATGTATTATCTTTGATCGGAGGTCTGGCGCTCTTTCTATATGGTATGAATACCATGGGAGACAGCCTTGTGATGCTCTCAGGCGGCAAGCTGGAAAGCATTCTGGAGAAGCTTACGAATAAGCGTATCATAGCGGTACTGCTGGGAGCATTCGTAACAGGTATTATTCAATCATCGTCAGCAACAACTGTTATGGTTGTAGGTTTCGTTAATTCAGGAATCATGAAGCTGACACAGGCGGTGGGCGTCATAATGGGTGCCAATATCGGTACGACCGTCACCTCCTGGATCCTTTCGCTCACTGGAATCAGCAGTGAGAATGTAATCGTTCAATTATTCAAACCTAGTTCATTTTCACCGATTCTTGCAGCAATTGGTGTTATCTGTATCATGATCGGCAAGGACGGCAGCAAGAAGAAGATCGTCGGAGGCATCCTGTTAGGATTTGCCGTTCTTATGTTTGGTATGGAGACAATGAGCAGCAGCGTGTCAGTATTAAAGGACGATCCGACATTTGCCAGCATGCTCACAGCATTCTCTAATCCTGTTCTCGGTATGTTGGCCGGCGCGATACTTACTGCGATAATCCAGAGCTCGTCGGCATCGGTCGGTATATTACAGGCCCTGTGTATCTCAGGCGTCGTCACATACGGCAGTGCTATTCCTATTATCATGGGACAGAATATCGGTACCTGCGTAACTGCTCTTATCTCGGCCATCGGAGCCAATAAGAATGCTAAACGAGCCGCATTCATCCATCTGTATTTCAACCTGATCGGAACCATCGTGTTCATGATTGTTTTCTATATTATAAACAGCTTCGTACATTTCTCGTTCCTCTCGGACTCTATAGGAGCCGTGGGAATAGCTGTAATTCACAGTTTATTTAATGTTGCATGCGCAGCATGCTGGTTCCCATTTGCAAATGTTCTGGTAAAGCTCGCAACATGGACAGTAAGAGACAAGGCTTCAGACAGCACAGAGGTGGCTGTACAGGAGCAGGTTCCTGCAGTATTGGCAGCACTTGACGAGAGATTCTTAGAGACACCGTCATATGCTATACAGTTATGTAAAAATGCTGTAATTGAGATGGCAGATTACTCTAAGAAGGCTATTTTCCTTGCAATGGAGGCTCAGAATAGTTATTCTAAAGATAAGATCAATGAGGTCGTGAGGTTAGAGCAGTTAACGGATAAGTTCGAGGATTGCCTGGGCTCTTATCTGGTTAAGATCGCAGGACGTGATCTGAGTACGGATGACAGCCATCTGCTGTCTATACTTCTTCATTCTATCAATGACATCGAGAGAATCTCGGATCATGCCATTAACCTGACGGAGGCAACCCAGAAGATGCACGATGAAGGAGTGAGCCTCTCTGAGCAGGGCAAGAGAGAACTGGCCTGCCTTACAACGGCTCTTAAGGATATATTAAATATGACTACAGATGCATTTGCTGACCAGGATTCAGTCAAGGCACAGGGCGTTGAGCCGCTGGAAGAAGTAATCGATGACCTGGTAATGGAGATGAAGCAGAGGCATATCATGCGTCTTAGAAACGGCGAATGCTCTATGGAGGCAGGCCTCTTGCTGGAGGATATCCTGACCAATTATGAGAGAGTTTCGGATCATTGCTCTAATATAGCTGTTGCCCTGATCGAGATTCCTACAGATGCATTTGACACTCACCAGTACCTGGATGTTACCTTAAAGAGAACAGATCCTATGTTTAAGGAGAGATACCTTAAGCTGAGAAATGTTTATATTTTACCTGAAAGAGAGAGTAAATAATATGGCACTGATCTATATCGTGGAGGATGATGCAAGTATCCGTGAGATTGAGATGATCGCTCTTAAGAACAGCAATTATATGGTGCAGTCATTTGACAGGGCCAGCACATTTTATGCTAAGATAGAGGAGATTATTCCTGACCTTATACTGCTTGATATAATGCTTCCTGATGAGGATGGATATTCTATCGTGCGTAAGCTCAGAAGTAATTCCAAGACCAAGAAGGTTCCGATCATAATGGTGACTGCTAAGACCACAGAGATGGACATGGTGAAGGGATTAGATGACGGTGCCGATGATTATATTAAGAAGCCTTTCTCGCTGATGGAGCTGCTGTCGAGGGTGCGGGCGCTCTTAAGGCGGTCTCCTCAGGAAGAGACAGGGGAGCTGCAGGTAGGCAATATCCTGCTTGATCATGAACGCCATATCGTTCTGGCAGATAATAAGAATGTAGTTCTTACACTGAAGGAATATGAATTGTTAAGATACTTGATGATGAATGAGAATATCGTCCTGAGCCGTGAGGCCATCATGAGCCGCGTATGGGATGTGGATTTCGAAGGGGAGACCCGGACAGTGGACATGCATATTAAGACCTTGAGACAGAAGCTGGGAGATTGCGGCAGACAGATTCGGACTATCAGAGGCGTGGGATATTCTATCAGCGCAGAGATTGAGGATGAATAATGAAGCAGAGAATAAATCTCAGATTAAGTCTGATCGCGGTCATTGCTATCATAGCAACGTCGATTGGAGTAACCTTTATATATTACAGCATTTTCCAGAATCAGATCCGTGCGGATCTGAGGCAGAGCGCGGATCTGCTGGTGGAGACGGAGGTCTTCCAGAATGCATATGAAGGGGACAGCGAGAATGCTTCTGCGCTGAAATCTATCAGCTCGGGCAATTTGAGAATTACATGGATAGATGCGGACGGAACTGTATTATTTGACAATGATACGGATGCGTCCGCATTGTCAAATCATCTGGACAGACCGGAGATAGAGGCGGCTCTGACCGATGGTGAGGGCGAGAGCACCAGACGGTCTGATACCATGAATATGAATACCTTCTATTACGCGCTGCGCCTTGATAATGGCACTATTCTGCGTGTATCAACTCAGGCCAGAACTATCACAAGTGTGCTGATCTCGGCACTTCCGGTTATCGTTTGTATAGCATTAGTTACTCTTATCGTTTGTGTCCTGATAGGACATTTTCTGACTCGCCAGCTCATGAGGCCTATTCAGGAAATGGCAGATAATCTGGACAGCTTCGATGGCATATCAGCCTATAAGGAATTAGAACCATTTGCGGAGAAAATAAGAATACAGCATGAGAATATATTGGCTGTAGCCAAGAGCAGACAGGACTTCACAGCCAGCGTATCCCATGAGCTTAAGACGCCTATAACGGCGATCTCGGGCTATGCAGAGCTCATAGAGAACAGGATGGTCAGCTGGGATGATGAGGTGCATATCGCGCAGCAGATCAAGCATAATGCAGACAGATTATTATCTCTCGTTACGGATATTATTCAGCTGTCAGAACTGGATCATCAGGAGCTTAAGAGAAGCTTCGAGCAGGTAGATCTCTATGCGGTAGCGCAGGAATGCGTAGATGAGTATAAGCCGCTGGCTGACAAGAAATCAGTCACATTAAGCCTTACGGGAGTCAGTGCCGGCATAAAGGCAGACAGAAGTCTGATCCGTGAGATGGTAGATAACCTGCTTCAGAATGCAGTACGTTATAACAAGGAGCACGGCTCTGTTGATGTAAATGTTGCAATAAAAGAGGGGCATCCGATATTAAGTGTCAAGGACACCGGAATCGGAATACCCCATGAACACCAGGAACGGGTATTCGAGCGTTTCTATCGTGTGGATAAATCAAGATCCAGAGAAACGGGCGGCACCGGTCTGGGACTTGCGATCGTTAAACATGTCGCAGAAATTCATTCGGCTCAGGTCACACTTAAGAGTGAAGTTGGTATAGGAACCGAAATCACAGTAAAATTCTAATTTACTCTTCCTCGCCTCTTGCCAGAGCTTCTGCCTGAACCTTCTGGATATCAGGGAAGCTGGAGATCATCGGCTCGATATTCTTGTGTCTGATCTTCCTGTCTACATAGTTCTTCGTGATCTTATAGATAACAGGTGACAGTGACAGAACACCGATCAGGTTAGGGATGGCCATGAGTCCGTTAAATGTATCTGAGATATCCCATGCCAGTGACAGATCCATGGTTGCGCCAACGAAGATAAATAATACGAAGACTATCTTATAAATATATGCTGCCTTCTCACCGAAGAGATATTCGAATGCTTTGGTTCCGTAATGGCTCCAGCCCAGAACTGTTGAGAATGCGAAGAATAACAGCGCGATAGCTACGAATCCAGGTCCTGCTGAACCGAATAATGTGCCAAATGCCTGACCTACCAGTGTAGAGATGGAAGCATCTGCATACTGTGCAGCAACAGTGCCGCTATTAAGGTCGATAACGCCGGAAGTAAGAACAACCAGAGCTGTCAGCGTACATACTACGATAGTATCGGCAAATACTTCGAAGATACCCCACATACCCTGACGGACAGGTTCCTTAACATTTGAGTTAGAGTGAACCATAACAGATGAGCCGAGGCCTGCCTCATTAGAGAATACACCACGCTTCATACCATAGGTAAGTGCCAGAGCAACACCGCTTCCGACAATTCCGCCGCCTACAGCCTTAAGTCCGAAGGCACCCTTGAAGATAGAAACAAATGCAGGTCCGATATTTCCGCAATTATAAATAATTACTACAAGTGCAGCAAGGATGTATAAGATGGCCATAAATGGAACCATCTTCTCTGTTACGGCTGCAACTCTCTTAAGTCCTCCCAGGATGATAAGTCCGCCGATTACAAGGAGTGCGATACCGATGATCCATGAAGGGATGCCAAATGCTGCATCCATATTGGCAGCGATAGAGTTAACCTGGCTGGCATTTCCGATACCAAATGATGCCAGAACGCAGAAGCATGAGAAGAGAATAGCGAGGATCTTGCCGATCCATTTGATCAGATTGCCGCCCTTCTTGCCGCGTCTGTAGCCGCCCAGTCCGTCCTGCAGATAATACATAGCGCCGCCGGACCATTCGCCGTATTTGTTCTTCCTTCTGTAATATATACCGAGAATATTTTCTGAATAATTGGTCATCATTCCGAAGAATGCAACGATCCACATCCAGAAGATAGCTCCGGGACCGCCGATGGCGATAGCTGTAGCAACGCCGACGATATTACCGGTACCTATTGTTGCAGCCAGGGCTGTACATAAGGACTGGAACTGCGAGATCGACTTGTCATCCTTGCCGGTATGCTTGGTGATATGCTTGTTGGTGAAGATACTTCCGAGAGTATTCTTCATCCACATACCCAGGTGACTGATCTGAAATACCTTGGTGAGGATTGTCATAAATATACCGGTACCGATCAACAGGATCAGCATAGGTATACCCCAGACAAAACCATTAATGGAGCTGTTTAAATTAGTAAGCCATTCTAAAATTCCCATTTTCTTTCCCTTTCAATTGTTGCGTTTTACATTTATTTTCAAAACAGATTTGGGGTAGCATCTGTTATTGACTATTAAACAGCACTCGCACGGCACGCGGCCGCTGCTGAACGGAGATTGCTGCCGTACGAGACATCAAAAACAAAAAGCAGGATGCTCCAAAGGAGCATCCTGCAAAAGAACTTCGTTTTAAAAGTAAACGAACAATCATTTCTGTCCTTTTGCCTGAGAGATTCAATCACGTAGGTGATGCTTGCCCCTTCGGCCCTCGATCTAACGAGTGTCTCCAGATTGCCATCCATCTACAGTCCTAATCAGATGATTCCTGAGAGTTTTACTCCTTCGGCAGGGACGAACCCACTTTCCTGTAGATTTCAACTGGCAATATTTAGTTGTTATATAAAACCTGCTTGTCATATCCAAGTGAATCCATAATTCGCTCAGAATGACGAATCAGGCGACCGTGCAAATGCATTTGCGGCTAATCGCAAGTGGAATTTTAGTCCAAAATCCCCATAATTGCAATATGTGATGCGCAAAAACGTGACAGGTTACACAATATGACATGAAAAATTGGCGAAATTTCGGAGGTTACTATGAAACCTATCATCGGAGTTCTCCCTCTATGGGATGATAAAAAAGAAAGTATGTGGATGCTGCCAGATGAATCCGCGCTGCTGCCGACGGCAAATATTTAGGCTGGCAATCCGCGTGCAATATATGTTATACTTATTTTGCCGAAACCCACAGGCTTGCATGGGCTCCGACTTTCTTATTTTCAGATTCAAGCCCATCAAGTTATATCCAATCAACATTTATTAAAAAATTCGGTTTTAATACTCGACTATTATAATCCCCGTCAGGAGGTGAATTTATATGGAAGATAATAAAAAAGATCAGATCCCACGCATCGGAAGCCGACTGCGTCAGCATATATTAAAGATCCCGAGTGCCGTATATCAGGCCAGCGGAATCATCGTCAACGGACGCAGAATCAAGAGCTTCGTTTTTACAACAGATGTTGCAATCATCAGGAACTGTGATGCTGACGCGGTATTTGCGGTATATCCGTTCACGCCGCAGCAGGCCATCAGCAATGCCATAATCCAGGCGTCATATATTCCGGTATTCTGTGGAGTCGGCGGAGGCACGACGAAGGGTCTCAGAACCGTATCACTGGCCAAGGATGTAGAGTCCCAGGGCGCCATGGGCGTTGTCCTGAATGCTCCCATCTCAGATCTGAACCTTCTGGCTGTGAGCACATCTGTGGACATCCCGGTCATCATAACAGTAACCAGCGAATCCACGGACATCATGAGCCGCATTCAGCATGGTGCAGCAGTCCTTAATGTCGCCTGCGCCGAGAAAACGCCGAAAGTCGTTGCTAAGATCCGCGCAGATTTCCCTGATGTTCCTATCATCGCATCAGGCGGCAAGACTAACGACTCTATCAAGAGGACCATTGAGGCCGGAGCAAATGCCATCACCTATACTCCGCCATCGACTCAGGAACTATTCAAAGAACTTATGGAGTCATACAGAAGTTAGAATGCGCGCGCCGGGACGGCGCAGCCACTGCGAGAAAACAATCAGCGAAGGCGTTTTCGAACAGTGGCTGCTACGCCGAGGTTCACGGCGCGCAGTCATCAACTTTGATTGTATTATTACTTGATCGATCCAGGAGGTAATGCCTATTGAACCAGAAGCTAAAAGAAAAAACCCGTGAATCGCTGTCGGCGGTTCTGCCTATCACCGTGATTGTACTGATAATCAGCATCTTCCTAGTTCCGATGGAACTGGGAACCATAGTTATGTTCCTTACCGGCGCGTTCATGTTAATCGTGGGTATGGGATTCTTTCAGCTGGGTTCCGAGATGGCCATGACCCCCATCGGCGATGGTGTCGGCGTGCAGATCTCGAAGATGAAGAAATGCATCACCGTTCTTCTGACTGGCCTTGTTATGGGAATCATTATCACGGTCTCCGAGCCAGACCTGCAGGTGCTGGCCAATCAAGTTCCATCCATTCCCAACACTGCCCTCATTCTGACAGTTGCCGCAGGCGTCGGCATATTCCTGGCGCTGGCCATTCTCCGAATCAGATATAAGATCAAGCTGTCACTCCTTCTGATTATCTGCTACGCGCTGCTTCTGGTGGTATCATTCTTCGTGCCGCAGGACTTTCTGGCAGTAGCATTTGACTCGGGAGGTGTCACCACAGGCCCCATGACCGTGCCGTTCATAATGGCAATGGGTGTAGGTCTTGCGTCCGTAAGAAGTGACAAGGACGCTGCCAGTGACAGCTTCGGTCTGGTAGCACTGTCAAGCGTCGGCCCGATTCTGGCCGTGCTAATTCTGGGCTGCTTCTACAAGCCCGGGGAAGCGTCCTACTCTCTCACCGACGTTGCAAATGTAGTCACAACCCACGACGTTGCCAGAGTATTTGCCAGCAATCTGCCTGTATATGCCAAGGAAGTGTTCATATCCCTGCTTCCTATCGCCGCCGTGTTCCTGATATTCCAACTGCTTACAAGGCGCTACCACAAACGGCAGATCATCAGAATCATCATCGGCCTTATCTATACTTACATCGGTCTCGTGCTCTTCCTGTGCGGGGCAAATGTCGGATTCGCCCCGGTCGGCGCATATCTCGGCAAGCAGCTGGCCGGCTCATCCTTTAGCTGGGCTCTCATTCCTATCGGCATGATCATCGGCTATTATATAGTGAAGGCTGAGCCTGCCATCCAGGTACTGAATCATCAGGTGGCAAATGTCACTAATGGCGCCGTGTCCGTGAGGATGATGAACACCTGCATGTCCGTCGGCGTTGCCATCAGCGTAGGCCTGGCGATGCTCCGGGTTCTTACAGGAATCTCCATTCAATGGTTCGTAATCCCTAGCTATGTGATCGCGCTGATACTTTCCAGAACCGTTCCTGATATCTTCATCGGTATCGCCTTCGACTCAGGCGGAGTAGCCAGCGGTCCCATGACATCCACATTCCTGCTGCCATTAAGCATCGGCGTATGCGAGGCCTTAGGCGGCAACCTCATGACCGATGCCTTCGGAGTCGTTGCACTGGTGGCTCTCACACCCCTTATCGCAATTCAGATAATGGGTCTGGTATACAAGTTCAAGGCTGCCAGAAAGGCGCCTGCCCAGCCTGTTATTATCACCGATGACAGCGATATGATCGTTGATCTCTCAGAGGATGATGCATAACAATCCTAGAGAAGCTGATGCAGATGTCAATTATGCAGGAATTGATACGGCCAGCGAGCATATGCATTTGGCCAATGCTGTGACAGAGAAAAATTTGCAGAAACAATTGCCGCATCTGGAATCTCCAGGGTTGCGGCACAAATCTAAAAGAGGAAATATTTGAGATGAAGAATGTTAAGGACGCTCCCACGAGCACTTTTAATAAAGAAATAAAAAAAGAGCAGCCTGCCAGACCTGCCCCACTGCAGGCTCTGGTTCTTATAACCACACCGAAGCTGGCAGATCAGGCCGAGGAGCTGCTGGAGCTGGAGGGGCATACTCTGCTGTACCGTTTCTATGCCGAGGGCACTGCATCCAGTGAGATTATGGATATGTTAGGGCTGGGAAGCATAGATAAGAGCGCACTGGTAAGCATCACCAAGCAGAGTGCATCCACGGATCTGATGGTCAGACTGTATTCTGAGTTACATATGTATAAAGCCAACAGCGGCATCGCATTTACGATTCCATTAAACGGAGTCAATAATCTGATATTAAGGGCTCTGGGACAGGATGTTGTTCATCCGGCTGCAGCGCTGCATAGCGGCGATAACCCGCCTCACAGGCAGGAAACTGACGTTTCTGATGGCCATGCCCATGGTGATCCGGTTGAATGCAGGAAGCCGGTGCGAGATGATACATTTGATAGAAATTATAATGAAATGAGGAATGGAAATATGTCTGAATCGAAGCATTCTCTAATTGCAGCAATTGTAAATCGCGGATTTATCGGTGATGTTATGGATGCGGTTCGCTCAGCCGGTGCAAGAGGAGGAACCGTAATTCACAGCAGACAGATAGAAAATAAAGAAGCCGCCAGCTTCTGGGGTGCCGGCATGCAGGAGGAAAAGGAGATCATCCTTATCCTCACTGAATCTGCCAATAAGATCAATCTCATGAAATGTATAAGCGAGAGCTGCGGCATGCACAGCGAGGCGCAGGGCATCGTCATGTCATTGCCGGTAGATGCGGTTGTAGGATTCTAGATCTCTATTACCATCTCGTACCAGGCCTCGCCGCCCCACTCAGATACGCCTATGCCCCGGTTCTTGAAGCCGAAGCTTTCGTACATCTGAACCTTCGCAGGAAGGCATGTAAGGATCAGCTTCTTTCTGCCCTTAGCCTTCTCGCGGAGCTTATACTGCTCAACTAGCTCTCTGGCCAACCCCTGACTTCTGTACTCTGGAAGCACGTCCAGTCCCAGAAGCATAATATTGGCACCATTTGGATCATGAACACTCGCATCTGTGAAGAAATCATCCGTCAAATGCTCCTTATCAGTTGCCAGTCCGCTCAATAATCCTGCTATCTTACCAGTCGCCTTATCTTCAGCCACCAGCAGATATTCAGGCGCCCTGTTAACTCTGTCAGTCATATGCTCCAGTGAGCAGGCTTCATTGGGAGGAAAGCAGATACTCTCAATCTCCGCCGTCACGCATGCTTCATCCTTACGCACATCACGGAATAAATATTTTTCATGCAGAAGCGCACGTCTGGCTTCCATATTTTTATTATTCTCCATTTTGAAAAACTCCTTTTTTCTGGCTTACTGTTAAAATAAGATAAATTGCTTATTTATATGCAAATATTCAGAGCCACATCAAACCGCTTTTTAATGCCTGCATTCAGACAGATGAGCAGTTTTATGTGGCAAATGTGGTTCTGAGCAGTTACGATTACATTGTGCATATTAAACGAATCTGTGTCAAGGCCGTGCATTATGGCGATATTTCATGGCAGCTTTGCCGCTTATCATAGGGCTAAATAACATTTGCAGCGGTATCAGCTGTGAGACAATTTACGCAGACTTTACAAGAATGTGGTTTTCGATTATACATATACGTAATAAAGTTTTATGCGGAAACATAGAAATCGATGTGAAGAGAACATATTGAGAGTCAGCCACGAAGGACGGCTGATTAGAAAGGAATCTAATTGAAAATCAATTTTAACGAGAAAAAGGGCTTCATCTGTGACATGGATGGAGTCATCTACCACGGCAACAAGATTCTGCCGGGTGCGGTGGAATTTATTAAGTGGCTTCAGGATAATAATAAAGAATATCTGTTCCTGACCAATAATAGCGGCAAGACTCCGAAGGAACTGAACCAGAAATTAGAGCGCATGGGAGTCGAGGTGTCGGATGAGCATTTTTATACGAGCGCCCTTGCAACAGCGGAATTTCTGAAGGCTCAGGCACCGGGATGTTCGGCATATGTTATCGGCGAGGCGGGACTATTGAATGCTCTGTATAACGCAGGGATAACGATGAATGATGTTAATCCTGACTATGTAGTTGTAGGCGAGGGTCCTAATTATACGCTGGAGAGCATCACCAAGGCGGTTAATCTCATAATCGGCGGTGCGAAGCTGATAGGAGCCAACTCTGATGTGTCAGGAAATATTGAAAACGGTATCGCACCTGCATGCCGTGCCCTTATCGCGCCTATTGAGATGGCGACTGGAAAACAGGCATATTTCTGCGGCAAGCCTAATCCACTGATGATGAGAACCGGTCTTAAGCTTCTGGGCTGTCATTCAGAGGATGCGGTAATCATCGGAGATCGCATGGATACGGATATCATCGCCGGAACAGAGAGCGGCGTGGATACCGTGCTGGTTCTGACTGGGGTGTCGGACAGGAATACTCCTAAGATGTATGCATATCAGCCGACTATGATCCTTAATGGTGTGGGTGATATTCTTAATGTCTGAAGCGGCAAATCCTATGAAAAACAGCTGTCTTGAGAGCTGAGTCGTGTTCGGGCAAATTAAAGATAGCGTTGCGAAAATTTTCGCATGGTGATAGAATAATCCAGTTCGCGTAATTTATAATGATAACAATGACACTAAATACTGCAGAGTCCTATGTCTGGTGGGCTCTGCAGCATGAGGTGTCTTTTTTGTTGTATAAGCATTTGCAAAAAAACGATGACAGCCTGAGCAGTCTGGAGTCTGTACATGCAACGGCGGATTTATGCTCAGATATGCCACAGGATATGCATGAAATGCTTGCAGCAAAAATGAAGGGAGAAAAAAGAAATGCCAAGAACAAAATTTCAAAGTGTAATATTTACAGCCATGATGGTATTTTGCATGGTTTATTGTATGACCTGTTATACCATCGCCCAGAAATTCGGAAGACTCACATATGAGGTCTTCCTGCTGGCCATCAAAGAAATGTGGCTTGAATACGTGATCGTATTCGTGCTGATCTTCTTCCTGATATCACCGGCTGCCATGAAGCTGGCAAGCAAGCATATTAAGCCGGGCGAGACCAAGCCGATATTCATGATCGCGTCAATTCAGTGCTGCACGGTATGCCTTATCGTGCCTACGATCACACTTATCGCAACATTCATTCATAACGGATTTACAGCAGACTGGTTCATACAGTGGATATCTCTCGGATTCTACTGCTTCCCATGTGCACTGTGTCTGCAGCTGTTCTTCATCGGGCCATTCGTCAGAATGCTGTTCAGACTGATCTTCAAGAAGCAGCTGCAGCAGGGATAAAAACTGCCAGTCCCGTGCTGTGAACCTCGGCGTAGCAGCAGACTTATATGCACCTAGCAGCACGGGAGCTGCATATAAGTCAGCCGCTATATGTCTTGAGAAAGAATGACAGCATCAGATAGAGTCGCTCGCGTTCATCGTCCAGATGAATCGGTACGAGGGACTCTATTTTTTTGATCCGGTATACCAGCGAGTTGCGGTGAATGCACAGCCTATTTGCCGTTAATGTCTGATCGCGTTCACAGATCAGATATTCCCGCAGTGTCTCATAATATTCGGTGCCGTTTTTCGCATCATAATCACTCAGTGTTGTGAGCACTGGTGATGTAACATCTGTCTCCATGACATTGCTCATAACGCTCTGCATGTATTCGAGTGCATAATCCTCGCATCTGTTAATGGTGCCTGCATCGGTATGCCCATAGCGATTAGCAATCTCGCTCTGTCGGAAGGCTGTACTGATATATGATGGGTCGGTAAATATATAGCTACAGCCACAGTAGATTTTGTGCATTTGCATGACTGCCTGCAGCCGTTTGTGAAAGGAGACCATGTTGGTGGCAGAAACATTTGCAACTATCAGATACTCATGATGATAGACGAAATCGGATAGCATTGGAAAATCCGTCTTAAGTATGCGGGAGGCAAGATACAGATCCGGCATATTGTCGGACAGCGAGCGCAGCATAATCAGCTGCATCTGCGGGTGATCATTCCAGCCCATGCCTTCAAGGCGCAGCTGCATATTCTCAGGGTTAACCTCCTGCTGAATCAGGATATCCAGGAACAGATTGGAGATTATATAGCCGCTATGGTTGATCTTAAACCACAGATCCAGAAACGAGCAGAAGACCTCTACGAGCTGCATTCGTGAGTGCAGGCTCTCGCTGCGTCCGCCGTCCAGGGCCACGAACCAGCCGATGAGGTGATTGTCGGTCGAGTAGAGATTTCTGATGATCTCGCATGAGATGTTAGTGCGAACTATATACGGGGAGCGTTCGTTTACGTGCTGCTGCAGCTGCTCGTTGATAACAGTGACATCGTTGATGTCGAGGAAGCCATTGACGAGCTTGATCTTCTCCTCTATGCCATTGTAGTGAGAGTCTCCCAGAACCTTATGCGAGATGTCTGAGATGGCGACGCCGGTTTTAAGAAGACTTGCGCCCAGCGGCAGTATATCCGCCAGCGGTGCGTCCGAATTGATAAACTTCAGCAACTGCATCTCACAGCTGTTGTAGTATTCAAGCATTTGCTGCAGCTCATTGAAGATAGTGAACATATCGGGTGCTGTCAGCAGGATGATATCGGTACTGTTTACGCAGATGATGTTATCGCTGGAGGTGGGGATAAATGCCCTGCTGTCGCCGATATAGATATAGTCTTGGCTCAGTTCCACGTCATCAGACAGGTAGCGCACACCCAGAATGCTGCGCTCACCATTAAAAATATTCGGCTTCGGATTATATTTCTCCAGCCAGTCATTGACTATCCACATACTGATCTTCATA
>CAVARE010000034.1:0-8012 GCA_963591145.1 Anaerotignum sp.
TTTTTACACTGTGTATAAAGATTCATCCTGCGATTGACGGTGAAAAACTGTGATTGTAAAATCTGTGAGATTGCGAAAGAACGCAGTGACTGCCGTGCTCGACATGCATTTGCGCGCAAAATATGCACTGCTATAGATAAAACGATGATAAGAAAAGGGGATAAGATGGAAAATTCAGAATTAAAGGCCAGATATGTTAACGAGGTTACGGCTTCTGATCCGATTACGGCCAAGACTCCTTGGAAGGACTATCTGGGAGATCTGCCATTTCACATGGATTATTACAACGGCACATTATATGAAGCTCTTAAGGCAACAGCCGAGAGATATCCTAACAATATAGCATTTGATTTCATGGGCAAATCTACTACCTACCGCAAGATGATCTCAGAGATCCAGAGATGCGCCAGATCCCTCAAAACTCTGGGCATCAGAGAGAATGACCGTGTAACGGTTGCCCTTCCGAACTGCCCACAGGCAATATATGCCTTCTATGGACTTAACTGCATCGGCGCAGTTGCCAATATGGTTCATCCGCTTTCAGCCGAGAAGGAACTGGAATTCTATATCAACGAATCTAAGAGTATCTCAGTTATCACACTGGATCAGTTCTATAATAAGATCGAGGCCATCCGTCAGAATACTAAGCTGGTCAATGTTGTAATCGCCTCTGTTAAGGATGAGCTGGCACAGCCGATCAAGGCCGGCTATATGCTGACCGAAGGCCGCAAGATCAAGAAAATCCCTAAGGATGCCCCTGTAATCAGATGGGCAGACTTCATGAATATAGGCAAGGCATGCTTCTGGAACTACGAGACACATAAGGATGCCAATGAAACCGCAGTTATCCTGTATTCAGGCGGAACTACAGGAACGACCAAGGGTATCGAGCTGTCAAATAGAAACTTCAATGCCCTGGCAACACAGATAGTTGGTGTTAATCCTATGTTTAAGCCGGGAGATAAGATGCTGGCAGCCATGCCGGTATTCCATGGCTTTGGTCTGGGTGTATGCATTCACTCAATGCTCTTCAACGGCGGCAGATGTATCCTGATTCCGAGATTTACACCTCAGAGCTATGCTAAGCAGATCACGAGATACAAATGTAATTTCATAGCAGGAGTTCCTACGCTTTATGAGGCACTCCTGAGACTTGACTGCATGGATAAGGCAGACTTAAGCAGCCTTAAGGGCGTATTCTCAGGCGGCGATTCACTGTCTATCGAGCTTAAGAAAAAATTTGACAAATTCTTATATGACCATAATGCTTCTATCCAGGTTCGTGAGGGCTATGGAACCACAGAAACCGTTACGGCTTGCTGCCTCACGCCTCCGAACATGCATAAGGAAGGAAGCATCGGCGTGCCATTTCCTGATACATTTATTAAGATTGTGCGCCCTGGCACAGATGAAGAGCTGCCGTACGGCGAAGAAGGCGAGATCCTGCTGGCAGGTCCTACCGCTATGAAGGGATATATGGACAAGCCGGAGGAAACGGCCAATACATTAAGAAAGCATGCTGACGGACTCACCTGGGTATATACAGGCGACCTGGGCAAGATGGACAGCGAGGGATTCGTATATTTCAAGGGCCGTTCTAAGAGAATGATCATCAGCTCCGGATATAACATTTACCCGGCACAGATGGAAAATATCCTGGACGGCAACAAGATGGTTCACATGAGCTGTGTAATCGGTCTGCCGGATTCATACAAGATGCAGAAGGTTAAGGCTTTCGTCGTTCTGAATCCTGGATATACACCATCTGAGGAGACCTGGCTGCAGCTGATGGCTTACTGCAAGAAGCATGTAGCAAAATATGCTATGCCATGCGACATCGAGTTCAGAGACTCCCTGCCTAAGACCCTGGTAGGCAAGGTCGCTTACAGAATCCTCGAAGAAGAAGAGCTGGCCAAGATCGCCGCTCAGACAGAGGAAGAGAAGAATGCCATGGATCCGGGCACGGCTAAGAAGGAGCAGATCGCCCTGGTTGCTGCAACATTAGAAGACGACGACGTTGCCAAGATGGAAAATGCGGGATGAATGACATGACTGGCAGATATTAAATTCGGTGCGTAAGGCATCAGCAGATTCATATCTGCCCGTCGGATATAAAGGGCTTCTGCTGCCGACATCATAATATGCTTGCAAATGTAACTGCGTTTGGAATATAATCAGCCAGTCTGCGCCAGCGGTGGCATGATTTGCTGGCAGTTAGAAAAAATCAACTTACTATAGCGTTGAGACAGCGCAAGGTCGCCGGTATATAAAAAATGCCCTCGGGCGGTGAATATATACATGGGTTTGTGGTGCGATAGTAGACTGATAATAAATTATTGTAGGGGACAATATGGCAAAAAAGAAAGAACACCGTCGTTTTGGAGACAGATTTGACGGCAAATTAATACGTGATTTAGATCCTATGCATGTTATCACACCGATTTTGTATCCTAATCGCTGCGATAACGAAGCATATTTTTTGGAAAAATTCGATATGGCACCCATGAGGGCATATCTGGCCAAGTTAAATGAAAACGAAACGGATTTTCCGTTCACACCATTTCATATCATAGTAACTGCAGCTATTAAGACGCTGACCTTAAGGCCTCGTCTTAACAGATTCGTAGCCAACAAATTAATGTACCAGCGCAACGAGGTTTCGGTTTCCTTCGTAGTTAAGAAGCTGTTCTCAGACAACGGATCAGAAGCATTGGCCATCATCCATGCAGAGGACAAGGATGACATTCATACGATTCATGAGAAGCTGTATAAGCAGATCAGCTCCGGCCGCAGCGATAAGATCGACAAGTCCTCAGAGAGCATGGACATTGTCAGCCGTATGCCGAGAAGGCTTACCAGGCTGTTCTGCGAGATCATTTGCTTCCTGGATAAGATCGGCAAATGTCCTAGAGGCCTGATAGAAACGGATCCGTATTATACGTCGATGCTGCTGTCGAATCTCGGTTCCCTTAAGCTGAATGTAGGCTACCACCATCTTACAAACTGGGGCACCTGCTCACTGTTCTGTATCATGGGCGAGATCAAGAAGGTTATGGAACCGGATGAAAACGGCAACGAGGTAGAGAAGGAGATCGTAAGCCTGGGACTTACTCTCGACGAGAGACTGGCAGATGGATATTATTATGCCAAATCCCTGAGACTCCTTAAGACCCTTATAGAAAACCCGGAGCTGTTAGAGCTTCCGATGGATCAGGAAGTTGAATATTAAGACTCATCAATCATAAATGACAGAGCCAGATGAAGCAATTCGTCTGGCTTTTTTAGATCCGTTTTTCCGATTTCGCAGATACGCTTAACCCTGTAGACCATAGTCAGACGATGAATATAGAGCGCGGACGCGGTCTGGGCAGTATTAAGATTCTGATTCAGATATTCGCGCAGAGTCTTCAGATATTCCGTGTTATTCTGCTGGTCATGCTGCTTGATGCGGGCATAAACCGGTGATACGAGATCATCCTTGGTAAATTCCATCGACGCTAGATTGATAAGCAGCGGCAGCACACATTTGTGAAAATAACTGATCATATCATCAGGATGCAGCCTTGAGCCCACATCCAGCGCCGTCTGTGCCTGACGGAAGTAGTGTCTGATCTTATAGATGTTGTCAAATGTATTCGATATGCCTACACGCATATTATATGAAGACAGAAATTCTGACAGCGCAACTATATAGTCAGGTTCATCGTCGGCTTTGGCATTATCGGCCGACTTGCCGCCCTCAGCAGAGGCCTTGACAGATTCCGCTGATTTGCTGCCATTAGATGCCGCCTCGTCAGACTTATTAGTATCGCTGATTTCAACATTGACTGATTCAGTCAGTTTGCCGCCATCTGCGGACACCTGGTTGGTTTCCATACTATCCGCAGCGGAATCCGATTTCGCAGTATTTTGAATTTTGGCATCAGTGATCTGGCTCATGGCAGCATTTGCCTGAGATTCAACTGCACCAGACTGAATCGGATTGAGATCGTCTGCGCCGCTGAACAGATTCAGATTAAATAATATGGCAATATTGCCCTGGTAGCTAAATGCCAGCACACCCGGATAGTCGCGGGCGATTTCCTCGCAATAATACGGGATCGAGTCGAGAGTAAGGTCCTGATAAGTCGTCTGGGTATATGCTATCACGAATTGATCGGAAGCAGACCAGTTTATCTTATCCAGCTCCAGCTTCAATGCAGATTTATTAATGATGCCTGACGAGAGGGCGGAGGATAAGAGCTTAGACAGTACCGCGCTTCCAGAATCAGAATCAGAATAATCCTTCTCAAATGACTCTGAAATATAATGAGCGAGGAGATCCAGCAGAATATAATCTGTTTCGCGAAATGCCCTGGTAGACTCGTGAACACTCAGACGATAGATAACATCTCGCCCGTAGAAGACATTTCGAACGATCATTCTGTGCTGCAGATGTGGATCACTGATGGTAAATACATCCTTCTCCGAGGCCAGCATTCGTCCAAATGGGCTGTCATTAATGTAGTTTTTCATCTTATCGGACAGCTTTTTCACATTAAAAGCAGCCTGCGATGATTCCAGGCTGGCGATCAGATAATTATAAGACGGGTCGGAGATTGAGACAGGATTTTCAAATACCTTCAGCGATGCCTCCAGGCATTTCTTAAATGACGACATCCTGCCATAGTGGGTGGAGATATATTCAAGCTTATGCTGCCAGTCGTCGAAGAAATCGAAGATGCCATTTACATAATTATGAACCTTGAAGATATCCGCAGTCTCGGATACGAGAATTACGGCAGGGCAGTTAAGAACGTCCGTATTAATATTGCCCGTGAGGATCAGCGCGCAGCCGTTCTGATACGTGAGGTTAGAAGGCAGCCTGTCGGCAGACGTGATATAGAGAGTATCCGCCAGAAGCTCTGTCTCGTCTGTCAGAAACACAGGGCGGTTCAGTCTTAACGTGCTGTATATATCCTTGAAGCGGATAACATGTACATCTTTTTCCAAACGTTCACTGATGATCTTTAATGACAGCTTCATATCACGCACCTCCTTGTTAATCTGACATATGCTGCAGTTGCCGCGTCCGCTGCAAAAGAAATTTTGACAGCAGATGGAGGCTGTTTGTCCTGCAGACAGATTGTTAACTGGTAAAATTCTATCACAATCAATCTGCTTGACAACAGCTTGCGATAAATTTAACAAAGTGCTATACTTCCACTGACTGTGCAATTGTACAGAAACAATGCATGTATGAGAATGTGCGGAGGTGGCCATTCTCTTAAATATAGCAACACAACAATAGAAAAGAGGAAATGCATGAAAGTTTTAGGTATTAGTGCCGGAAGACATAACGGCAATAGCGACATCGCGGTTAAGGAAGCATTGCTTGCATGCCAGGAAGCAGGAGCAGAGGTAGTTTTCATCAATCTGTTTGACTACAACATCTTACCATGTACAGGATGTGAGTCATGTACCATGATGATGGGTGACGTAGCATTAGGCAAGAGAAAGGATTATCCGGGCTGTGTTCTTAAGGATAAGGACGACATGGATAAGATCATGGATGTATTCCAGAGCTGCAATGGTCTCATCGTAGGATGTCCTACATATGACCTCCTGCCATCTTCACTTTATCTTAAGTTTGCCCAGAGATTTCTGGCATATGAATTATCATTCAGACTTAAGATAGGTGCAGTTAAGGAAAATCCTAACATGGTAGCAGGTCTTATCTCAGTGGGCGGTTCATGCCATGACTGGCAGGGCTTCAGCCTTGAGGCACTGGGCGCAACCATGTTCACCAACTCAGTTAAGGTCGTTGACCAGTATCTGGTAACAAGAGTAGGCCGTCCGGGCAATATTGTAATCCGTCAGGAATGCATCGACAGATGCCATAAGATGGGCGAGCATATTATTGAGGCCATCAAGACTCCTGTTGAAGAGAGAAAGTGGCTGGGCGATCCAGACTTAGGCTTATGTCCAAACTGCCACGGCGGTTTAGTATTCAAGGGTGATGAGCACTGGGATGGACTCAAGTTCAATTATGAATGTGCAGTCTGCGGTACAGGACTTAATCTGGTTGACGGCAAATTCGTGATCGCAGAGAATGGTCTCTGCAGAGACAGAAATGTTGACGAGGCCAGAGGATATCATCTTGATGAAATCGTTGCCACACGTATCGACTTCATGAAGAAGATGGGCGAGGATCCTTCAGTTAAGGAGACTATCAACAAATATAAAGAAATCAAATTCCCGGCTATATAAGCAGATTAAGAGAGCTCTGTTCAGACTTTGGACAGAGCTCTTTTTACATAATGAAGATTCATTGCCGCCGTAGGGCTTATTTAAAATATGCCGCCATGCGGTTTCTGACATCTTGATTATTGCGCCGATATTTTATAAACTCCCCTATTATGTAACTATTCCGAGTCAGGGAAATAGTTACCCTATTATTCAATATGGCGAGGTACATATACATGACCAGAGATGATTTCAAGAAATTAGTTGCAGAAAATATAGTGATCCTTGACGGAGGCACAGGTTCATTCCTGATTTCAAAAGGAATGCCGCAGGGAGTATGTCCGGAGGTCTGGGTTATGGACAATCCGGATCCGATATTAGAGCTGCAGGGTGCATACCAGGAGGCTGGCAGCCGCATCGTTATGGCGCCGACATTTGGCGCTAACAGAGTAAGGCTCAAGGGTTCAGGCCGTGAGAAGGATATCGCAGAGATCAATACATCCAATGTTAAGCTCAGTAAGGAAGCTGTGCATGGCAAATGTCTCGTAGCAGGCAATGTTTCCATGACAGGCCTGATCATTTATCCTGATGATGACGAGAGCTTTGACGAGGTAGTGGAGGTATATAAGGAACAGGCTCAGATTCTGGACGCTGCAGGCTGTGATCTGTTTGCAGTCGAGACTATGATAAGCCTCGAGGATGCCAGAACTGCTGTAAGAGGAATCAAGGCCGTATCGGATCTTCCTGTGATGGTGACCATGACCTTCGAGAGCAACGGAAGAACGCTGTATGGAGACACACCTGAGAAGGTAGCCAGAGTGCTCACGGAAGAGGGCGTTGACGCGCTGGGAACGAACTGCTCTACAGGTCCTGAGAATATGAAGAGTATCATCGAGGCGATGGCAGCGGCAACTGATCTTCCGGTTATTGCCAAGCCAAATGCAGGTCTTCCTCATCAGGGCGCTGATGGCAAGATCACATATGACCTGTCACCAGAGGAATTTGCTCGAGAGATGATGCCACTTATTGATGCAGGGGCGAGAATCGTAGGCGGCTGCTGTGGAACCACACCAGAGCATATCAGGAAGCTGGCCGAGGCTGTAAAGGCCAGATAAAACAGGCTGTTTATGAAGAAGTAAATAAGACATACCGGCAGAGGCTCTGTTCAGGCAGCAGATGCATTTGCACATATACATGCAGCGCTTAGTATCGGCGAGAAAAGCCAGGGTTTTATGATGTATGAACAAAGAACAAGAGTATGCACTGCATTGGCGGGGATAATCAATTGACGAGTTTATGATTGTGATGTAAACTAGCAAGGTATGTTTTTAAAAAGTACAGTAGTTGAATAGATACAGATATTTGCATCTATTTATGTAGTATATTATTTAGGAGGACAAACCAATGGCAAAGAAATTAGTTTCAACAGTACTTGCAAGTCGTTTCGACAAATATGGAATCCACTTCCCATCAGACTGGGAGATTACATATCTCGAGGCACCTTATACAGACGAAGATATGATCAAGGCTGTAGGTGATAAGGAATATATCCTTGTTAATGCTACACATCCAGTAACAAAGGCAGTTATCGACGCTTGCCCAAATCTTAAATTCATCCAGTCAGAAGGTGTTGCATTCAACAAGATCGACACAGAAGCTGCTAAGGCTAAGGGTGTTTACGTTTCTAATAATAAGGGTGCCAATGCTGATGCTGTTGCTGAAGCTACAGTTGCTCTTATGCTTGAGTGCTACAGAACAATGGCATATTATGACAAGAGACTTAAGTC
>CAVARE010000035.1:0-7590 GCA_963591145.1 Anaerotignum sp.
CTGTTAAATATATTGCCCTTCTCGTATGGAGAAATGTTCATACCATAAATAATGGCCTCGCCATCTTTTATTCGTATAAAGGACTCCTTGATGCTGCATTTGCCCATTCGAAGAGACTTAACCTCTGTACCCACCAGAACCAGACCAGCCTCATAGGTTTCTTCTACGAAATAATCATGGTATGCCTTTTTATTATTCGCTATAAGTTTTGAATAATCTTTTCCCATACTCTTTTATACTTTGCCAATAAAAAGCACCCTCAATCGAGAGTGCCTTCAAAACTCATTATTTTGTGAACATTCCTACATTCAGGAGGATTGCTAATATAAAGAATATTATTCCTGCGATTGTAGTAATCTTCTCAAGCTTACCCTCTTTAGTCTTAGACTTGCTCTTGGTCCAGAATGTTTCTGATGAACCAGCAAGTGAGCTTGACAGTCCAGCACTCTTACCCTGCTGCAGAACTATTGCTACTATTAAAATAACGCTTATGATCGAAATAATGATCGTTGCTATTGTGTAAAACAAAACTATTACCTCCTAAACAGAAATCAACAGAATATTTATAGCACAACTGCCGTCTATAGGCAATAACCAATTTTAAATTTAAAATTTCTGTAACTTTATAATCACTTCACTATCAGGCTCTCACCTGTCATCTCCTTAGGCTGTTCTAATCCTAAGAGTTCTAACAGTGTCGGCGCGATATCGCACAGTCTGCCGCCTTCTCTTAACTTCCATCCTTCAGGACCATTGATAAGAATAAACGGTACAGGATTGGTTGTATGCGCAGTCCATGGCTCACCAGTCTTGTAGTCGATGAGTTCCTCTGCATTTCCATGATCGGCACACAGGAATATGACTCCATCGACCTCTTTAATGGCTTTCACTGCTCTTGCAACCATTGCATCAACAGTCTCAATCGCCTTAATTACCGCAGCTTCAATGCCCGTATGTCCTACCATATCAGGGTTAGCGAAGTTAATAATAATAACGTCATATTCGCCGCACTTAATTTTATCAACCAATGTGTCGCAAACCGCTGGAGCGCTCATCTCAGGCTGCAGATCATATGTAGCAACCTTAGGTGATGCCACAAGGAATCGGTCTTCGCCTTCATTTGGCTTCTCTACACCGCCGTTGAAGAAGAATGTAACGTGAGCATATTTCTCTGTTTCAGCTATTCTGGCCTGCTTGAGTCCGCATTTTGCCAGATATTCTCCCAGAGTATTTTCAATTTCTTCTTCCTTGAATACGATATGCTTATTAGGAATTGTTACATCGTATTCCGTGAAACATACATAGAATGTCTTTATTCTGTCGCCCCTGGCAAATCCATCGAACTCATCCATGCAGAATGTTCTTGTTATCTCCCTGGCTCTGTCAGGTCTGAAATTGATAAATACGATCGAATCTCCATTCTTAATCGTAGCAACTGGTTTATCATCCTTCGTTATAACAATAGGCTCTATAAATTCGTCATTTACACCTGCAGCATAGGATTTTTCTATAGCCTCAACCGGATCTGTTTCATGATTGCCGATACCATTTGCCAATGCATTATAAGCACGCTCTACACGCTCCCAGCGATTGTCCCTGTCCATAGCATAATATCTGCCTGTGATAGTCGCGATCTGCCCGGTCTGTTCAGCCATAACCTTCATCAGATCCTTAATATATCCCACACCTGATGTAGGAGATGTGTCACGGCCATCCATGAAGCAGTGAACATAGACCCTGTCCAGTCCCTTCATCTTGCATAATTTAAGAAGTGCATACAGGTGCCTGATATCGCTATGAACGCCGCCATCTGACATAAGCCCATATATATGAAGATCAGTTCCGTTATCCTGGCAGTTCTTAATTGCTTCCAGGAGCTCAGGCTTTTCGAAAAAATCGCCGTCCTCGATTGATTTAGTGATTCTGGTGAGATCCTGATAAACTATTCTGCCGGCACCCATATTGAGATGTCCTACCTCAGAATTGCCCATCTGACCATCAGGAAGTCCCACCGCGAGCCCCGATGCTTGTCCTGTAACAAATGGATATTCCTGCATCATTTTGTCCATAACAGGTGTATGCGCCTTGGCGATAGCATTGCCATCATAAACAGGACCCAGTCCATAACCATCTAATATCATTAATACCACTGGCTTTTTCATATCATTTTCCTTTCACTTTTATCTCATTTTCTTGCCCAGATGTTCAACGAAGCTCAGTTTATCCAGCCGCAGATTCAGCATCTTTTTATCAGCCGACGTAACGCGCACGATATCACCGTTTTTCAGTACGATAGCGTTGCCTCCGTCAAATGATATTGCCTTGATCTGCTTTTCTTCGTCTTCCTTCTGTCTGACTATGATATCGATCTGGGCATCAGCAGAAAATACAACGCTTCTGGAATTAAGCGTATGCTCGCAAATAGGTGTCGTAATAATTACTTCTGAAACCGGATGTGCTACAGGTCCGCCTGCCGACAGATTATATCCGGTTGAGCCCGTAGGCGAGCAAATGATATATCCGTCCGCATTGTATGAATTAAGAAATCTGTTATTAACCATGACATCAAATTTTATGATGCTCATGGTTCCCAGACGATTAAGAACTATATCATTGATCGCTATATCTTCCTTTATGATCTTATCATCCCTTATGATAGAGCCCTTAAGGAGCATACGTTCCTCTACATGGCAGGCACCATTCATTATATTCTTGAATTCCTCGCGAAAGCCGGTCATATCCATCTCAGTGAGATAACCCAGCGTTCCCAGATTTATGCCCATTATCGGGATATTGAGACCTATCAGATCCTTGGCAGTATGAAGGAGCGAGCCGTCGCCGCCCAGAGAAATTACCAGATCCGTATCCTTAGGAATAGACCTAGGATTTATGCGGCCATATGCGTTTCTGCCATTCTTGCCATTAAAAAGGCATGCTGAACAGATACCGCCATTTGATTCAATTATCTGGCGTGCCTGATCGGTGAGCTTGCCTGTAGGATCTTTGGTTGTATTGGTAACAAGTACAAATTTCTTCATATCATTTATCCAATTTATCGTGAGCCGCCTTAACAACTGATGAAATGCAGTCCTTGGAGATAGACTCATCGCCGTCTGCATTAATATAAATGAGATATTCTATATTGCCTTCAGGTCCCTTAACAGGCGAGAAATCAAGCCCATGTATCTTAAGTCCCTGGCTGTTCACAAAATCATATATTTTCTCAATTACTTCCTCATGAACCGCAGGATCCCTTACAACGCCTTTCTTACCTACCTTCTCTCTTCCAGCCTCGAACTGTGGCTTTATAAGCATTACCATTTCCTTATGTTCATCCAGAAGCTCTAATGCAGCAGGAAGTATAAGCGTAAGTGAGATGAATGAAACATCTACGCTGGCGAAATTGATTTTCTCAGGAACCTCTTCGGGCTTCAGGTAACGGATATTTGTTTTTTCCATTACAACTACCCTGGGATCATTCCTTAATTTGTAATGAAGCAGTCCCTTACCTACATCTACCGAATATACCTTCACTGCGCCATTTTGCAGCATGCAATCTGTAAATCCTCCCGTAGATGAGCCTATATCCATGCAGATCTTGCCAGACGGACTCACCGGGAAACACTCCATCGCTTTCTCCAGTTTCAGGCCGCCTCTGCTTACGTATCTGAGGGTTTCTCCCCTTACTTCAACTACAGCGTCCTCGGGGAACATGGACCCTGCCTTCGTCTCCTTCTGGTTGTTAACATATACAACGCCGCTCATTATGATGGTCTGCGCCTTAGATCTGGTCAATTCAGGATTTAATTCGGTAAGAAGTACATCGAGTCTTTTTTTCATTGTATTTCCTTTAGTTCTTTCTCAAGACGTCTGCAGATTGAATCAGCGTCTATTCTGCATTCCTTATATTGAATGTCAGGACTGCCCTGTTCCACATACATATTCGGAATAGCTATATTTATTACTTTAATGTCAGCATTTATGCTATTTACATGACGCAGGACCGCCATTCCATAGCCGCCGATGATCACATTTTCCTCCAGTGTGATTATCACTTTATGGTCATACAGCAGGTCATTTATAAGCTTCTCATCAATAGGCTTAACGAATCTGGCATTTATAAGCGTTACATTTAAGCCTTTCTGCTTAAGCCTTTCTCTTACTTCCAGCGCCGTGGCCATCATGGCGCCGACAGATATGATGGCAATATCCTTCTCCAGATATATTCCCTCACTGCGTCCAAATATAATAGGCTCTCTGAAGTCTTCCAGCACTTCCTTAGCCGCACCCCTAGGATATCTGATGGCTAATGGTGCATTAAATCCGTCCGCAAAATTAATCGCATCCATCAGCTCCTGACCGTTTTTCGGAGCAATAATATTCATGTTAGGAATAGTGCTCAGATATGAAATATCGAATATTCCCTGATGGGTCTCACCGTCCTGACCTACGAGCCCTGCTCTGTCTATGCAGAACGTGACCGGAAGGCTCTGAAGGCAGACATCATGCATAACCTGGTCAAATGCCCTCTGCAGGAACGAAGAATAAATAGCCACGAAGGGTTTATATCCCACCGATGCCATTCCTGCGGCAAATGTTACGGCATGCTCTTCTGCTATGCCGACATCGAAAAATCGTTTCGGGAATTTTTCTTTGAATTTTTTTAATCCTGTTCCATCCGGCATAGCCGCTGTAATAGCTATAACCTTAGGATCTCTCTCGCCTAACTGAGTGATCGCATCAGAAAAATATCCTGTATACGTCTTCTTAGATGATTTATTTACCAGTTCTCCTGTCTCAGGATAGAATTGTGATATTCCGTGGAACTTATCCGGATGCTGCTCAGCCGGAAGATATCCCTTGCCCTTAACTGTTTTTACATGAATTACGACCGGATGATCTATTTGCCTGGCCTCAGTAATTATATTTCTCAGGCCTCTGATATCATGTCCGTCGAAAGGGCCCAGATATGTAAGTCCCATATCCTCAAATATGATTCCAGGTACTATCAATTGTTTCAGGCTGCTCTTGGTCCTCTTGATATGCTTGATAGCCTTATCTCCTACCTTCGGAATTCTCTCCAGCACATCTACAACTCTTAACTTCAGATTATTATATCTCTTGCCCGCACGAAGTCCTGACAGATAAGTTGACAGTCCTCCCACATTCTTCGAGATAGACATCTCATTATCATTTAAAATTATAATAAGATTACGCTTGATCTTCGAGGCGTTATTAAGCGCTTCGAATGCCATGCCTCCCGTTAAGGATCCGTCGCCGATTACCGCTATGACAGCCGCATCATTATGATCTATTTCAAATGCTTCGGCTATACCGAGAGCTGCCGAAATAGATGTTGACGAATGTCCTGTATTAAATGCATCATATTCCGACTCTCTTCTCTTGGGAAAACCGCTCAAGCCCCCGTATTCTCTCAGATGGTCGAAGCCTTCTTTTCTTCCTGTTAAAATCTTATATACATAGGACTGGTGTCCTACATCCCAAACTATCTTATCCTTCGGCAAATCCGTACATAACAGAAGTGCCAATGTAAGCTCAACTACCCCCAGGTTAGATGCAAGATGTCCTCCCGTCTTGCTTACCTTCTGCACCAGAAACCTGCGTATCTCATCTGCCAATTCATTCAGCTGTGCATCAGTCAGATTCTGCAGATCCTCCGGTTTATTTATTGTATCTAGTATTGGAAAATCCATTATTTTTCTCTGTCGATCAGATCGACAATTAACTCCCTTAAAAATGTATTTGTTTTACTAAGGCTGTCAAATATCTTAAGCGCCTCAGCCGTATAATCCTTCACAGCCCTTCTCGCTGCATCAAGACCATGTATTTTGACATAGGTCTGCTTGTCATTTTTCTCATCGCTTCCGATAGGCTTGCCCAGGACTGCCTGGTCACCCACCACATCCAGTATATCGTCCTGAATCTGAAATGCCATGCCTATGTAACCGGCCATTTTTTCAATCGCAGTTGTCTCTCTATCACTGGCATGTCCCAGGATCGCTCCCATCATAAACGCTGCCTCTATAAGCGCAGATGTCTTGTTATTATATATATACTCGAGACATTTCTCGTCTACCTTGAATTCACCATGCTTATCAGCATATACATCAACGGACTGTCCGCCGACCATGCCATGCAGACCAGCCTTAGAGGCCAGAACCTGCGCTGCCCCGGCTGCGATCTTCATGTCTTCAGGATTGCTGCAGGAGCTAATGGCACTAAACATGACTTCATATGCCCAGTTAAGAAGCGCATCACCTGCCAGAATGCCTGCAGCCTCGCCATACTTGGTATGAGTCGTAAGCTGTCCCCGCCTATATTCATCATTATCCATCGCAGGAAGATCATCATGCACCAGTGAATATGTATGAATGAATTCTATCGCTGCCATTAATGCATGAACAATCTCAGGCTCTGCCTCAGCATTTGCCTGGAACATTCTATATGTTTCCAGGACAAACATAGGTCTTAATCTCTTGCCACCCACACGGACAGAATAATTCACCGCCTGAACCAGCTCATCATTATGGTCATCCGCTTCAGGCAGAAATTCATATATAATATTGTTGATTTCTTCTATATGCTTCTTCAAAATCAATTTGTCCATCATTCATCTCCTGCAGTAATCTTGTGGATGTCACACTGGATCTTATCTATCTTCTTATTGCAGTTTTCGACCAGCGACAGTCCCTTTTTATATAATGCAAATGTTTCCTCAAGGGATAACTCATCTGACTGCATTTTATCTACAATCGTCTCTAACTGTTCGAATGACTGCTCAATTGATATTTCTTTATTCTCATTTTCCATAAATCATCTGCTCACTCTCATGACAGCCGCGCAGCATCTGTAACTGCGCCAACCACTGCATTTATCATACCATCTGATACATTAATCTCAAGCTCGTCGCCAGGCTTAACCTGTCTGACAGATTTTATCGTATGTCCTGCCGCATCTGTCACGAAGGAGTATCCCTCTGACAGCCTTTTAAGCGGCGACAGTCCCTCTAACCGTTCGGTTAATGTTATTAATCTCTCTCTTCTGTCCGACAGCCTGCTCTTTAATATATCATCCATGCTGCTTACCAGATCCGCCAGATATTGCTGTTTCTGAAGAATCTGGTTCTGTGGTGATAATTTATCCAGTCTTAACCTGTAATTTTCAGTTCTGGTAATATAATGCCTTAATTTGTTATTCAGGCTATACTGCATCCTGTAAATATAATCATTCAGATCTGCTTCAAATCTCTGATAATCGAAAACTGCCAGTTCGGCCGCTGCTGACGGTGTAGGCGCGCGAAGGTCTGCTACCCAGTCAGCAATTGTTGTATCCGTCTCATGCCCGACAGCTGATATTATAGGAGTCTGGGCATCAAATATGGCTCTGGCCACATTTTCCTCGTTAAATGCCCACAGATCCTCAATGGAGCCGCCGCCCCGGCCGACTATAATGGCATCCAGGTTCATCTCATCAAGCACTCTGATACCCTCGCATATGGTCTGCGATGCTCCGATTCCCTGAACCTGCGCAGGATACAGATATATCTGACAATATGGATTCCTTCTGGAT
>CAVARE010000036.1:0-4985 GCA_963591145.1 Anaerotignum sp.
TCAATATCAAATCATAAGTCAAGGCGGTTAACATTGATTTTACAATGGGCGGCTGGCGCTTTTTACTTTTGCTGCTTATATAAATAATATTTGAATGGTTAAACAAAGCGCCTGACAATGAAGTAGTAAGAAGGAGTCTTAAGATGACAGAAAAGGTTAAAAAGGAATCGAAGAATACGAGGGAAAATAAGAGACTGATAATATTCCTCGCAGCGGTAGTGACGATAGTTCTTGTTACCTATGGGGTGAGCATTATTGTTGGCGGAGATTTTCACGATTTCTGCGAGAGCGCCATAATATGGGTTCTGGTGGGAATAGGAATCTGTGGGTACTTCGCCTACTATAATCAGAAAGAAAAGTGAGAAGTATTAAGCTAGCCCGTCCAATGTCTGCACGACTGAGCGAGCAAGCTCGCCCAGTCGTGCAGCCGCTGTCCGGGACCAATAAAATTTCATATAAAAAAGTCAGCTGCTACGCGCCTAATGGCGCTCTCGCAGCTTCGCCGACATTCGCAATCTCGGGCTAACGCCCTTCTTGCTCATGTCGTCTAGCCCGTCCAATGTCTGCACAGCTAGGCAAGCAAGCTTGCCTAACTGCACAGCCGCTGTCCGGGACTTTTTTATCACATCAACCTGACATGATCGAGGCGTGGTTTTTCTGATCAAGTGTTAATCAATGGGCTTTCGATTACCTGCTGCATATAAGTCAATGGGTTTTCGATCGGCTAGCAGCTTATTATAGTCACTTTCGATCTGCTCCATGATGAGACGTTTCAGGATAGAACTAACAGTTTCCTTGTTATAGGCTGCATAACGCTTGATTAGAGCACCGTCCAGATCAGATACTCTTATCGTAATGATCAAATATGTGTCACCACCTCTCTGTCGATGATCCGACCATGACAATATATCACATAACCACAATGAAATGTTAAATGATGTAACGAAAGATGTTTTTAATGTAATGAAAACTCGAATGTAGTAAAATGCCCCTGTAGCGGGTCTTGCATTTGCATAAAGTTAGCTGTACGAGGGCTTCTGCACGGAGGTGTTTTACGCTGCTTCGACACTCGTGTATGCCGGGTTCGTGAAAGAAAATCATATGCAATATGCAGGCACTGTAGAAATTATATCCGAGGAAATTCATATGGCTAAGAATGATGATAAAACTAATGTAATGAGAGTGCTGGATCAGAAGAAGGTGACATACAAGCCGTTTCATAAGGAACTGGATGCGACGCTTACGGGTGTTCAGATCGCGCAAATGAACGGGCAGAATCCAGATCAGGTATTTAAAACTCTGGTGACAGTCGGAAAGACTAAAAATCACTACGTGTTCGTGATTCCGGTGGGCTGCGAATTGGATCTTAAGAAGGCAGCAGCAGCTGTGGGAGAGAAGAATATTGAGATGATTCCGCAGAAGGAACTGCTGCCGCTTACGGGTTATGTCCACGGAGGCTGCTCGCCTATCGGAATGAAGAAATTCTTCACTACCACTATAGATCAAAGCGCTGAAGGATTCGATACGATTATATTCAGCGCAGGCAAGGTGGGCTATCAGGTGGAGGTCAACCCTGCAGACATAAATAAGGTAATCAGATTCCAATATGCAGATGTTACGGTGAAGTAGAATAACGTAAAGCCCGCACGTATGTGCGGGCTTTATCGTTACAACAATAATAAAGGAAAAAGTGCAGATTGCAATTTGTGAGGTTCCGGAGCAAGGAAAAACCGGAATGTTTTTAACAAGTTGACCGAATGCAGTTAGCTGGTAGCAACTAAAAACATATCGGTCGAGACTTCTTGAGACAAGTCTCTATGTCATTAAATCGTCTCTGCTTGGTTAGCACTGGCTAACTCTGGGCGTATTGTACATTCAATGTCACAATATGTCAACTATATTTTTGATAATTTTTAAAATTAGTAAATGTTGTATTTTTTTGCGATAATGGATATACTACTTTTCAGGCAGGTGGCATTTGCCCAGGCAATAATACAGCAGCCTGCGCTTAAGAGAGAGGGAAATATGAACGAAGAAATTAAGAAACTGTTAGAGATTTTAGTCGACATTAATGAAGACGTAGATTTCGAACACGAGAAAGCATTAGTAGACGATGGTCTAATTGATTCTTTCGATATCACATCTATCATCACTGCGCTGGATGAAGAATTTAACATTCGTATAGAAGCATCTGAGATCGAACCAGAGAACTTCAACAGTGTTGAGTCTATACTTGAGACTGTTAAGCGTTATCAGGCTAAGAGATGACACGCAATGTTTTAGACTGGCTGGAAGCATCCGCACGGCGCAGACCGAATGCTCCGGCATTTAAGGGCAAAGACAGCGAGGTCACATATTCACAGCTTAATTTAAGATCGAAGCAGATCGGCAGCTTCCTGGCACACAGGGTTGACAGGCAGACAGGGGTTCTTTTATTTATGGATAAGGGACCTTTATGTTTGTGCGCCATGCAGGGCATCGTAAGAGCAGGCTGTTTTTACACGCCGATCGATCCGGCCATGCCGAAGGAGAGAATGAAGCTCATAGTTTCAGTGCTTCAACCTTCGTGCATTGTCTGCAGCAGCAAGCATATGGACGCAGCCAGGGAACTGGCAGACGTGGAAGTATTTGCCGAGGAAGACATCCCGGAGGAGATCGACGAGGAAGCATTATTAAAAGCTGCACAGCAGCATCTGGATAATGACCTGCTGTATGTTCTTTTTACCAGCGGCTCTACAGGCCTTCCTAAGGGCGTTGCCATAACGCACAGAAGCGTTATAGATTTTATAGACTGGACGTCATCGACGCTTCCAGTGGATGAAACTTGCATTTTCGGCAACCAGGCTCCGCTTTATTTCGACAATTCTGTGCTGGATATATATACATCTATCAGGATTGGGGCATGCGTGGATTTCATTCCCGCATCACTATTCTCGTTTCCAGGCAAATTATTAAAATATATAGAAGAGCGCGGCATCAATACGCTGTTCTGGGTTCCGTCTGCCCTGGCAAATGTTGCCTCAAGCGGAGCACTTGACCAGACTGTACCGGCGCTTAAGAATATATTCTTCTGTGGCGAGGTTATGCACTGCAGCACGCTTAATACCTGGAGGAAGGTTCTGCCAAATGCAGCATATGTCAACATGTATGGTCCTACAGAGATCACAGACGTATGCGCATATTACATAATCGATCGTGAATTTGCGGACACGGACTCACTTCCTATCGGCAAGGCCTGTGCCAATACCTGGGTCGGGCTGATAGACGGCGAGATCTGCGTAGGCGGAACATGTCTGTCACCGGGATATTACAATGCACCTCAGAAGACGGCGGAGGTATTTGTTCAGAATCCGCTGAGGCCTCAGATCAGAGAGATCATTTACAAGACAGGCGACCTGGGTGAATATAATGACCGTGGCGAGCTGATGTTCTTAGGACGCAAGGATTCTCAGATCAAGCGTCATGGCTACAGGATCGAGCTCGGTGAGATAGAGACTGCATTAAGCAGCATCCCGGGCATAAAGAAGGGCTGCTGCCTGTTCGACAGCAAGACAGAAAATATCATAAGCTTCTATACAGGTGAGCCTGATGAGAAGGAAATCACCAGGGCGCTTAAGAAGAAGCTTCCTAAATATATGTTACCCGATATATATGTTCATAAAGATTCTCTCCCCGAAACCGGCAACGGAAAAATGGACCGTGTCCGAATAAGACAGGAGTGGGAAAATGAGCATACTCTCAATTGAGTTCGTAGCATTTGTTTTAGCTACAGTTATTCTTTATTACGTTATACCTCTGAAACACAGGTGGCTGGTTTTACTTGCAGCCAGCTGTGTTTTCTATGCTCTGTCCGGCTGGCAGGGCTGCATTTGGCTCGTGCTGGTGACAGGAGTTACCTTCCTGTCGTCGATTCTGCAGGAACGCCTTATAAATAAGGAAAAGAAAATCTCCAGGATCGAAGATGCCATAAGTGAGGCAGCAAATGAAAATGGCGATGGCCATTATATTCCGAATCTTCCAGACAAGGGTTGGTTTTCTTCCAGCCGCAAGGCTAAAAAGCTCAGGAAAATCGTACTGGCAGTTTCTATTATCCTGCCATTTGCAGCGATGGCATTTACCAAATATTACGACTGCCTGCGGGCCTGGATCTCGTCGCTGCCGCAATTAAGTCTGATAGTTCCTCTGGGATTATCATATTTTACATTCCAGAGTGTGGGCTATATGGTAGATATTTATAGAGGCAAATATTCAGCCGAGAAAAATCCGCTTAAATATCTCCTGTTCGTATCATTCTTCCCGCAGATGACACAGGGACCCATCTCGACATATCCTCAGTTAATGCCGCAGCTTATTAATGGCAATCGGTTCGACCCTGATAATTTCGTCATGGGCGTGCAGCTGGCACTGTGGGGATTTTTCAAGAAAATGGTCATAGCCGACAGACTGGCGCTGGTTACGGATGTTATAACACCTGACTACAAGGGTTGGTTTATTATCCTGTCAGTTATTATATATTCTGTCAGGTTATATGCTGACTTCTCGGGCGGCATGGATGTCATCAGGGGAGCTGCTAAGATGATGGGCATTGATATGGCTGAAAATTTCAAGAGGCCGTTCTTCTCCCTCAGCGTTGCTGAATATTGGCGCAGATGGCATATAACACTGGGAACATGGTTCAGAAGCTATCTGTTCTATCCCATCACCACCAGTGGATTTGGTCTGGCGCTGAGTAAGGCAGGCCGCAAACTCTTCGGTAAGAAGGCAGGCCGCGCGCTTCCTGCGACAGTATCCACGATCATTATATTTTTCCTGATCGGAATCTGGCATACCGCCAATGGCAACGCGGTTATATTCGGTCTTTATTATGGCCTCACCATGGGAATCGAGCTGCTGTTAGATCCTTCATTCAAGAAGCTGAAGAAGAAACTGCATGTTAATGAAAAGAGTATAGGCTGGAAAGCATTTACTATGATCCGTACATGGAT
>CAVARE010000037.1:0-59372 GCA_963591145.1 Anaerotignum sp.
TAGCTCGGATTGCGAATTCAGGTTGGATTGCGAGAGCACGAAGTGCGTAGCAATCTCCGTTTAGCAGTGTCTGCGCCGTCCCGGCACGAGGGCATTATAGAAATTGCCGCAGGACGTCTTCACAGACTTTTTAGATAGTTTCCGATTTCTGTCATGGCGAAGATTGTTATAATAAGAAACAATCCCGGTATTACCAATATCCACCATGCTCCTGTAAGAACTGCGCTGTCTGTAGTCGAGAGCATACTGCCCCAGCTGATCACGTCAACAGGAAGCCCGATTCCTATGAAGCTTAATGTAGACTCTGCTATGATCGCACTTCTCACATTCATTATGATCATAAATGTAACCGACGGCATTATGCCCGGTATCATGTGATGAGTAAGTATATGGATAAAACCGCCGCCCAGCGTTCTTGAAGCCAGTATATATTCATTTCGACGCATTTGCCGCACTTCTGTTCTTATAACCTGTGCAATCGACGGCCAGCTGGTGATTCCAATAACAGCGGATATGCTGATTATATTGGCATCGCCAAATATCGCCTGAATTGAAAGAATCAGCAGCAGATTCGGTATGCTTAAAACTATTTCAGCGAATCTAACCAGCATATGATCCAGCCATCTGGGTGACATCGCACAGAATGTTCCGTAAATTACGGCGATAAAGGTTGAAATCACAGTTGATAAAATGCCGATCTCAAGCGATATACGGCCGCCATACCAGATCATGGAGAATATATCTCTTCCCAGAGAATCTGTTCCAAATGGAAATTCTGCGCATGGGGCCTTGAGGCAATTAGTGAGGTCCATGTAAGATGGCTCCCTGGTCATGATAAGCTCGGCAAATGCACAGCCCAATACGATAATGGCCAATAGTATGCATGAAATATAAGGTTTTCCTGAGGCAGTCTTTTTATTCTTCATTTACCACCTCGCTGAACCTGATCCTTGGATCCGTTTTCTCATTTATCATCTGACAGATCATGTTGCAGAATATCACAATAATTCCTGACATAAGACATAATACCATCAGCATATTATAGTCATGATATCTGGCAGCTTCATAACACAACGTTCCTATTCCCGGATAGGAAAACACAGTCTCTACAATATATGTTCCTCCCAGAATATGCGGAACTGAAATTGCTATGATGCTGAAAAAGACAGGCAATATTCCGCGAATACAATGTCTTAGGATTATATGACTCTTGCCAAAGCCCTTCGTCTGCTCAAATGCAACATATTCCTTCCTGAATTCTTCAATGAGCCTGGTTCTGATAATATATGCATAGTACCAGAGATGATCTATTATGACGACAGTGATTGGAAGAATGAGATGCCTTATTCTATCCGTTATATCACTTGCCTCGACAACAGAATATGCACCAGAGCTGGGAAGCCATTTTAAAATAACCGCAAATATTAAAATAAGAACCATCGACAGCCAAAATTCCGGGATGCAGCTGATAACTGTTCCGACCTTACATAGAATTTTATCAATCAATCTGCCCTCGTTCCAGGCGCAGAATATTCCAAGCACTGCGGAAAGCAATACCGTTAAAACAAATCCAAGACCGCCCAGCAGCAACGTATTGCCAGCTCGCTCTGATATAACAGTAATAACATCCTGTTTGTATTTAAGCGATATTCCAAAGTCTCCCTGCAGGGCATTCCGAAGCCACCTGACATATTGAACGCCCAGATTATCATTAAGTCCCAGCTGCTCTCTCGCCTTGTACTTTTGCTCTTCTGACATCTTCTCTGCCCGTTCTCCATAGAAGCTCTGAAGAGGATCCCCTGGTGCCAATCTGGACAGGCAGAAAACTAATATGGACAACACAAATATGCTGACAATAAAAATTGCCAGCTTTCTTATAATATATCCAATTTTATCTCTGATAATTATTCTATGCATTAGTTTATCAGTGAGCCGTTATTCTATTGACCATTCACAGATATTCCAGAATATGCCCACTCCATGGTGTCCCAGAATTTTATTTTCTGTTATACCCGATATCGACTTATCAGATACATATATTGCATCAACATAACAGAAAAATGTATAGGCTGGCGTATCTGCCAACTCCTCCTGGAAAAGTGCATAATACTCTGAGCGCTTGTTTTCGTCATTTGTTCTTCTGGCTTCAGTCAGATAATAATCCACCAATTCATTGGAATATCCGCTATAATTGGCTCCCTTATCTGTTCCGAAGACCTTATATGTATGATCATCTGCGTCAAATGGACTGCCCCAGCCTATAATACAGCACTGCTGATCAGCCCAGTCTATCCCATCTTCAGGAATATCAACATTGACGTCAAATCCCGCCTCTTGCAGCTGCTGGGCGGCGACCTGCGCCATATCAATTCTCACCTGATCTCCCGATGTGGCATTGATTGTAAATGATATCCTGCTGCCATTTCTGCACCAATATCCTTCTGCATCTCTGGTGCAGCCCGCCGCTGTCATTAATTCGGCAGACTTTTCCAGATTAAAATCATAATGCTCACAGTCTTCATAATTGTAAATATTTCGCTGCAGTGGGCCATATGCCACCTCGCCTTTTCCCAGAAGGACAGCATCCACTATAGCCTGTCTGTCAATCGCATAATTTATCGCTGGAATAATATCCGCATTTTCCTGCCAATATGAATTATTAAAATTATACAGAATGCCTCTGTAATCAGAGGTCTTCATATCATAGACATTATAATCAGCCGAATCCATAAAAAGCTGGGAATCCCTCGGAGTAACCTGGCACAAATCCAGATCCCCTGACAGCAGCTGCAGTGCCTTAGAAGAATCATCAGTTACTATCTTAAATATGATCTTCTCGATATTCGCTGCGCCTTTAAAATAATCTTCATTTTTCTCAAGCGTAATAGACTGTCCTGTATCCCAGCCAGTAAGCTTATAAGGACCCGTTCCTACAGGATGCCGAAAGAAATCAGATGTCTGCATATCCTCACCTTCCAGCAAATGCTCTGGCAGAATCGACATAGTCATATAGTCCAGAAATGCAGCATTCGTGTCCTGCAAAATGAATTCTATGGTATAGTCATCAATTATATTTATCTCAAGAATATCTTCAAAATCCGGTGCATTTTCCGATGCATTAGCCGGATTCATAATGGCTTCAATTGTGAATTTCACATCATTTGCCATGAACAACTCACCATCATGCCAGGTTACGCCCTCTTCGAGATAAAATGTATATGTATGCGTTGACTCATCATAATCCCAGCTTCTGGCAAGTGCAGGAACCACATTGTTATCGCCATCATGAGCAGTGAGCCCGTCAAAGATCAATATGTTTATCTCACCATGCTCATCCAGCGCCGGATTGATCCTTGTATAGTCACTTGATCCATATACAAGAACAGTGGATGAATCAGCATCTGCTGCCATCGCAGGAATACAAAAAAGAAGGCTTATCGCTGATAATAAGCATAATAATCTGGTTAGTCTTGATTTTTTTCTTTCAATCTTTAAAATCCGCAAAATTTTGATCATTCCTTGATTTCATGCCGTATAAGACAGCCTTTTATTTACACACATCATGAACTCTGGCTTATATCGCATCGTGATTGACTCATATGTCTGAGAATATCACAGCATATATTGTGTTAATTTCCCTTCCATATCCGTAAGGCTGCATTCCTCCTGCAAGGCAGCGCCAGCTATATCATCATATTCCAGCTTAGTTCTCTCAACGCCATATCCGGTGGACGTTTTCTTCCTTATGCGGCCATATTCAGTCTCAATAGCTTCTATATCCCGATGCAGGATATATCTGTGCATCTTCTGCTCTCTGATGCCGATGGTTGTTGTATATTTGAAGATGGCTCTGACCATAATCTCACGCTGATCTTCGTGACAGATCACTCTTATCAGAAGTCCCGGACGAGATTTTTTCATCCCTATTGGAACCGTATATACATCCATTGCACCTGCTGCAAATAATCTTTCAACCGCAAATCCTATCTTTTCTCCTGTCATGTCATCTACATTACAAGACAGCTCATAGATATCATCCTTCTTGTCTTCTGATTCACCCATCAGTGCTCTTACACAATTAACGATAGGGAAATCCTTCCGGCCCATTCCATATCCTGCTGCCGTGATGCACATCACAGGCATTTCACCAAAATTGGTTACGAAATGCTTAAGCAAAGCTGCTCCTGTAGGAGTACATAATTCGCCTTCTATCTTTCCACCGTAAACAGGAATATCTCTTAATATAAATTCCGTGGCTGGTGCAGGTACCGGAAGAATTCCATGGGCACAATGAACATGACCGCTGCCTACATGGACTGGTGATGCATAGACCTTATCAGGTGCAAGCTCATTCATGAGCAGACAGACAGCTGTAATATCAGCTACCGCATCCATGGTTCCTACTTCATGAAAATGTATCTCTGATACAGGTTTTCCATGGGCATGACCCTCCGCCTCGGCTATAAGCCTGTATACTTCAATTACATCCTTTTTTACATTATCAGGCATGTCAATATGATCATAAATAATATGCTCTATATCATGCATGGTGCTGTGATGGTGTCCATGTTCGTGTCCGTGTTCATGGCTATGTTCATGAATATGCTCGTGGCTGTGATGATCCGCGCAGACCTCTTCCTCGCCGTTTACCAGAACCCTCATATACGTGCCGTTAATCCCACACTTTGTGACAGTTTCGGTCTCATATTTAACTCCCGGGATACCCAGAGAATTCAATTTATTTACAAATGCTTCCTTATCAGGTATCAGCTCCAGCAATGCCGCGCTCAGCATATCGCCTGCTGCGCCCATACCTAAATCTAAATATAATATCTTCATATTTTTGAATCTAATTTTCTCTTAAAACAGGCATTACATAAAATGTCCCGTTGCCATTTGCCGTTATTTTCTTACTTTGCCTTCCATATGATTTATCCTGCTGGCCAGAAATCCCGCACCAAATCCATTATCTATATTTACTACCGAAACACCGCTGGCGCATGAATTAAGCATCGACAGCAGGGCTGAAACACCTCCAAATGAAGTTCCATATCCTACGCTCGTAGGCACTGCTATAACAGGACAGTCCGCCAGTCCCCCTATAACACTGGCCAGCGCACCCTCCATTCCGGCAATCGCTATAATCACATTAGCATTCATAATGTCATCTACATGAGACAGCAGCCTGTGAAGACCTGCCACGCCCACATCATAGAGCCTTATTACATCATTTCCAAATGCTTCCGCTGTAAGCGCGGCCTCTTCTGCAACCGGAATATCACTGGTGCCGCCTGTGGCTACGACGATGGTTCCATTTCCATTCTTGTCTGGAAATTCTCCTATTATACCGATGCGAGCCTGCTCAAAATATTTAATCGGAAACTGCTCCGATATGGCATCTGCAGAATCCTTACTTAATCTTGTGATCAGGATCGTTTTCTGGCCGTTCTTATTCATGACCTTGCAGATGCTTATTATCTGATCGGCTGTCTTACCGGCGCCGTAGATAACCTCCGCTTCTCCCTGCCTTACCTTTCTGTGCAGATCGATCTTAGCAAAATCAATATCTTCATAAGGAGCTTTTTTTATTTCAAGCATTGCATCATCAATTGAGATATCACCATTCTTGAATTTGGTTAAGACTTCCTTCAAATCATTCATCAGCCCTTGCCTCCAGATCGAGCATTATCGAATCGTAATATTCCTTCAAACAGCTGCATATCTGTTCTCTATTATCTATAGCATACTGCATCTGATTTTCTGTCACCTGAATTCTGGCAGCATTGCCGATTTTTCTGACGCGGAAATTTTTAAATCCCATTTTTGACAAATTATTTTCTGCCTGTTCTGTTATTTGAAGTGCATCTAAGGTAATCTTAGTACCTGTAGGAATTCTCGTAGCCAGACATGCATAGGAAGGCTTGTTCCATGTAAAAAGCTTCGCTTCCTTAGACATTTGCCTTATTTCTGTTTTGGTAAGGCCGCATATTCTAAGCGGCGATAAGACCTTCAACTCTTCCAGTGCCTTCATGCCAGGCCTGTCATTTGCATCATCAGAGGCATTAGTACCATCAATTATAGTTGTATAACCATCCTCCTGAGCCGCCTGTAATATTCTTGAAAATATCCTGGTCTTACAATGATAGCAACGCTTACCGTCATTATTTCTTACCTTTTCATCTGCCAATGCCGACATAGGCAATATTTTGATCTTAGCATTAAGCTCGCCTGCCAGCTTCATAGCATCATTATATTCAAATTCAGGCTGAAATTCCGTCTTGACATAATATGCTGTGACATCGCAGCCATAGGAAATGGCTGCATACAGAAGATATGATGAATCTACCCCGCCTGAAAATGCCAGTGCCGCCTTATTATATTTCTTAAAAAATTCCTGCAAATCCATATAGAACAGAGCTCTGCCGCCCCAGCATAATATTAATCGATCTTGTCTTCAAACATTCCTGTGATCTTATCTACAATATCAGGAATCATATTTATCAATTTATTCACGGCATCCGTGTCCTTGATATTGATAACACGCGATGTTCCGTTCTGAATTATAAGCAGCGCACTAGGGGTTATCTTGGCTCCTACACCGCCGGCTCCATTGTCGTTTTTCTCTTTATTAAACGCCCCGGCAGCAATTCCGAAAGATACATCGGCCATCGGAAAAACTGTAATACCATTGGCAGTTATCGGCTCACCCATAACCGTTTTAGTTGAAATATGCTGATCTATGCTGCTCATCAATGTTTCAATTGTCTGATCTAATTTTTCCGCCATTTCATATACTCCTTAACTTCTTCACAAAAGTCTTAAATTCATTATCAAAAAACAGCCTGACGGCCATAACAATGATATACCCCAGATATAACCTTCCCTGCACCTTAATATCACAATCCAGTCTCTGATCATCCATGTCAGGCTCAACCATGACATCCGCATTAATTATATTGATAATATTGGCTGCAACGGCATATGCCAATGCCGTTTTATCAGGACTCTCCAGTCCGAACGATAGGTTTCCGCTTATTTTTCGTGGTCTTATGTGGGATAAAAGGTTTAACAGCTCAATTCGCACGTGCTTTAATGCAGGCTTGAAGCTGTCATCTCTCGTAATTTGAACTATATTCTTTATTTTTTTTATTATATTTTTACTAAACTTCTTGTGGGAGGCCTTTTTTAATTCCTTCTTTTCAGGATTTTTTTTCTTGGATGAAGGCTCTGTCACAACTGCAGGCTTTGTCTTATTATTGGCTTTTTTCTTCTGCTTCTGCGCCTTGCCCTGATCATTCTCTGAATCAATAGCCTTAAATCCGGCGATTCTAATATAATATTTTAACTTTTTGTCAATATATGTGCATTTGATGGAGGCAAATCCCAACATCCACCTGACAGTGCCGTTTACCAGAAAAGTACCACATTCCTTAGTCAGGATGATCTTGTATCTAAATGGTCGTAACGTCAGCAAAAGAAGAAGCAATAACACACATCCGGCGATGCATCCGATTATGATTGCTATGATCTTAATTATCTCTAATATGATCATCTCTGCACCTTGAAATATTGTTTCAGATCATATCCTGATGTCCGTGTATAGACATCATCTACTATGTGACGGCATAATTCAAATGCATCTTCCTTAGACGATGCGATGCCTACAACCAGCTGTTCCCTGGACATAGGGCTAAACATCATATAAGACGGAATAATATCAAGCAGATCATGTTCAGATGAAGAGATGCATATAGCATAGATGCCCATGCACAGTTTGCCTGCATGAAGCTTTTTCATTATCCGTGCTCGATATCTATTAGTATATTCATCAAGATACAGTTTTTTGTTAAATGTCACAATAATTCCTATCTGATCAGGCGCAGCTTCTTCAACGTTCTGGCGACTCTCGTGCCGCCTGGTATGGCTCTTAGTTTTTCTTCATCTATTACCTTGAATGCCAGCAGCAGCACAAAATAAATAACAACCGCAATTATTATAGTTATGATTACACTCCATGAATGTCTGAATATGCCATTCATCAATTTCTGAATAAAGAATGCAGCCAGACCCATGATAAGTGCGGCCAGTATCGGCTTTATGAAAGTATTGGCCACTTCCTGTCTGTATCTCAGATACCTCTTAAGGGATCTGGCATTTAAGATACACATGATAAGAGCAAATAGCATATCAGCAATTATCCATGCAAATACATTCAGATCCGTTATCCACAATAATAATGTCAGCACAACAGCATTGATTCCGAGAGAAACTGCAGAATGAATAACCGGTATTCTCATCTTATCAATGCCCTGAAGTATAGAATTGGTAATCGTAGATAAGCAATAAAATACAACTGTAAGACATCCGATACTAAGCATCAGCGCGATCTTGTCAGGATCGTCGCTCGTAGGAAACAGCAGGTTGATTATCGGACCTGATAAAAATCCTATGCCTGCAGCGCATGGAAAGGCTATTATAGTTGTAATAGAAATCGCTGAATTTATTTTTTTCAGAACAGCTCTTCTGTCCCTTTGGGCCTTTGAAGTTACTATAGACGGAATCAGTGAAGATGCCAGAGCACTGGATAACGCAATCGGAATATTAACGATCAGCCAGTATTTGCCCGAATACATGCCCACCAATGAATCTCTAAGGTCTGTATCCATGCCCTTAAGGGACATCATATTAGTGAATATAAATTTATCTATAACACTGCTCATATTATAAATAGCAGTATTAAGGATGACAGGCACGATAGTAAGCACCAGGATTTTTATGATAAATCCCGTGGTTTCCTCCTCGACCTCGTCACGCATTAACTTTCTTCTGTTAAGCTTATTATATTTTCTGACCCATGCAATAAGCACTATCATAGCCAGAAATGCACCAGCTACAGTACCCAATGTGCCGCCGGCCGCACCAAATGCCTCGGGGGCATTAGAATAATTATATTCTCCGGCTGCAATATTCGAGCCATAATTAAACAGGGCTCCGGCTGCAACCACACTTACGATGGCATTAAGTATCTGCTCTACTATATTAGAAACTGCCGTAGGCACCATGTTGCCCAATCCCTGGAAGTATCCTCTCAATACACCCAGCACAGCTAAAATAACAAGGGCAAATGCCAGAACCTTCAGAGCCTTCGCGCTCTGGGGAACATCCATGATAGTAGCTGCGAAAAAGTCAGCAAAGAAAAATGTTATGCAGAAAGCACAAAATCCGACTATTAATGCAAAAACCAGGGAACTGAAGAATATCTTCCTGGTTCTTCTATAATATCCCTTGGCCATTCTCTCTGAAACCATCTTAGACACGGCCAATGGTAAGCTGTATGATGACAGCAGCAATAATATCTGATAAATGTCAAATGCAACACTGTAATAACCGATGCCTTTATCACCGATTATATTGGTCAGCGGTATACGGTATATAATACCGATTAATCTTACAATAATTGATGAGGCTCCTAATATGGCTCCCTGCACCATGAAATTTCTGTTTTTTATCTTTTGTCTCATTTATATAAATATCTATTATATTCCATCAAATGTATATTCTGCTTCAAAAAAGATTATCTTGAAATGCCCAGAATATCCATGATCCTCTTCTGTTCAGCTTCCATCACCTCGGCATCTGCCTCTTCTATATGATCATAGCCCGTAATGTGAAGCATGCTGTGTACAATGAGAAATGCCAGTTCTCTCTTCTCACTGTGGCCATATTCCTCTGCCTGCGATTTTACCTTATCTCCGCATACAACTATATCGCCTAAAATGTCCTCTTCATTCCATTCATTTTTTTCTTCATCGAATATACCAGGCTCGTCATATTCAAAATACGGGAATGACAATATATCTGTTACATTGTCGATATTTCTTGTATCATTATTGATGGATCTGATTTCCTCAGGAGATACGATCATAACGTTAACATCTAATCCCTCAGGAATGTTTTTTTCTTCCATCACAGTCTTGATTGCCTTCTCAATTACAACCTTATAATGAAAGTTAAATCTGGTTTTTGCCTGGTTTTCTATATATACTGCCATTTTTCTCTCCGGTCATTATTTAAATCTGCTGTTTCTTACGCTGTTCTTTACTGGTGCGAACCTTAAGCTGCTGCTTATTCTCATAATCTTCATATGCCTGAACGATCTTCTGTACAACAGGATGACGGACAACGTCCTGACTGGTAAGATTTATGATCTTAATATCATCTTCAATACCGCTTAAAACCTTTATGGCCACATCAAGACCCGATACCTGGCCATAAGGCAGATCCTTCTGTGTCCTGTCACCTGTAACTACCACCTTGGATCCAAATCCGATACGTGTCAGGAACATCTTCATCTGCGCAGGAGTTGTATTCTGTGCCTCGTCAAGAATTATAAAGGCATTATCAAGTGTACGTCCTCTCATGTATGCAAGAGGCGCTACCTCAATAAGTCCTTTCTCGCAATTAGACATATATGATTCGGCGCCCATGATCTGATAAATAGCATCATATAAAGGACGCAGATACGGATCTATCTTCTGCTGCAAATCTCCCGGGAGAAATCCCAGATTTTCGCCGGCCTCAATAGCAGGTCTTGTAAGGATTATCCTGTTAACATCGCCCTGTTTAAATGCATTTATCGCCATTGCCATGGCAAGATATGTTTTGCCTGTACCTGCAGGTCCCAGACCAAATACGATCATATTGTCGCGTATTGCATCAACGTAGCTTTTCTGATTAAAGGTCTTGGGTTTGATTGGACGTCCGTTGATCGTGCGGCAGATGATCTCGTTATCAAGCTCGCCGACTGTATGACTGCTGTTTTCTCTGGCCAGAGAAATAGCATAATCTACATTTTGAGCAGTGATCGCTGTGCCTTTTTCTGCAATTGATACGAGATCGCAGATTACCTTCTTAGCCTTCTCATTTTGTGAAGGGGTTCCGATTATCTTAACCTCTCCATCTCTGGCCAAAACTTTAACATGCAGATTTTTTTCTATTTTCTTGATATTTTCGTCAAGGTTTCCGAAAACCTCTTTTAATGTCTGGGCAGATATGCCTGCGATTGATTCTATATCACTCAAATTTTAATCCTCTTTAATAAATTTATGATCAATACAACGAGTCATTGTAGCACAGAGTTTTCAATTAGACTAGAAAAAGATACAAGCCTGCAATGGTGCTTATCTGCCCGAATGCAAGCATTCATAGAAAGCCGTTTTGCATGGCTCTGAATAATCACAAAAAAGGCAACCATATAATATGATTGCCTTTCAGTAACAAAGTATATGTTAGTTGTATTTGCGCTTACGAGCAGCTTCAGACTTTTTCTTGCGTCTTACGCTTGGCTTCTCGTAATGCTCACGTTTACGAATCTCCTGCTGAATACCAGCCTTAGCACAGTTTCTCTTGAAACGTCTAAGAGCGCTGTCGATAGATTCGCCATCTTTAACGATAACATTTGACATAAGCTAAAAACAAACCTCCCTCCAATAATGGATTTCATCCGCTTACGCGCTTTATGATTATAACACAATTAATAAACACGTCAACAAAAAGTTTGACACATTAGGTATATCAAAAGAAAAATTACAGTATATCGGCTATCTCGTAGATCATACGCTCAGACTTTTCCCAGCCCAGGCATGCATCTGTTATGGATTTGCCATAAATACCCTCGCCTATCTTCTGGTTGCCATCTTCTATATAGCTTTCAACCATGAAGCCCTTGACGATTTTCTTAATGTCGGCATTGTATTTGCAATTATGAAGAACCTCCTTAATGATACGAGGCTGCTCTAAAGGATTCTTACCTGAATTAGCATGATTCGCATCTATGATAACTGCAGGATTAAGCAGTGATTTTTCCTTCTCATAAAGGTTAAACAGATTTATCAGATCCTCATAATGGTAATTCGGCTTGGTAACATTGCCTACCGTATATCCTCTCAGAATAGCATGCGCATAAGGGTTGCCTGTAGACTGCGCCTCCCAGCCTCTGTAAATAAATGTATGGGAATTCTGAGCTGCATGGATGGCATTCATCATTATTGAAAGGTCTCCGCCGGTTGGATTCTTCATTCCTACCGGTGCCTCCGTGCCGCTGGCAGTAAGGCGATGCTGCTGATCCTCCACAGAACGGGCGCCAATAGCGATATATCCTAAGATGTCATCAATGTATTTATAATTTTCAGGATAAAGCAGTTCGTCTGCGCATGAAAATCCAGTCTCCCTAACAACTCTCATATGAAGCTCTCTTACTGTTATGATTCCCTTGAATACATCAGGCGCTTCATCAGGATTAGGCTGATGCATGATGCCCTTATATCCGTCTCCTGTTGTACGAGGCTTGCCGGTATATACTCTCGGTACGATCAGGATCTTGTCCTTTACCTTCTCCTGAACAGGGATAAGCCTTGAAATATAATCAAGTACACTATCCTCTCTATCTGCAGAGCAAGGTCCGATGATCAGAATGATCCTGTCATCCTTACCACTTAATATAGCCTTCATCTGCGCATCTCTTTCCGCGATAACCTGAGCCAGCTTGCCATCTAAAGGATACATTTCCTTTACTTCCATAGGAATAGCCAGCTTTCTGAAAAATGTCATATTCATAATATTAATTCTCTTTCTTTAATAAAATCTTACCAGGCATTTTTAACATGATTAATGTCGCCATTGTCTATGAGCACCGCATCGAACCTGCAATATGCATTTGGCGAAATATGCTTCTCATTCATATACCATTCGGCGACCCTGCGTATCTTCTGCTGTTTCGTATATGAAATCGCATAGGATGCCCCGCCGCAGGAGGTATCCTTACGGTATTTTACCTCAACAAATACCAATACGTCCTTGTCTCTGGCGATAATGTCAATTTCGCCTATACGAACTCTATAATTAGTTTCAAGTATCTGCATGCCTTCACTTTCAAGTCTCTCGCATGCCAGCTGCTCGTATTCTGCGCCTATCTTTCGTTTGTTCATAAATTAGAAATGTATAAAAGATCTTCTGTGTATATCAAGCATACCATGTTCCTTGATGGCAGCAATATGCGCCGCAGTTCCATATCCCTTATGAGAGGCAAATCCATATTCAGGATACTGTTTGTCATATTCATACATTATATGATCTCTTGTGACTTTTGCAATAATACTTCCCGCAGCAATGTTTATACTCTTGGCATCACCCTTAATAATTCCCATCTGTGGAATAGTGATCCCCGGAATATGAACAGCATCTGCCAGGATATATTCCGGAATTATCGGGTTGTTATTGGCAGAATCCTTAGATATTTCCCGTTTTATCAGCCGTTCCACAAGCATATGTGTATCCGCATCCTCTGTTACGATATCAGACACATTCTGAAGATTGGATATTGCCATCCTCATCGCCGCATATGTTGCCTGGAGAATATTTATCTTGTCTATAAGCATGGCGCCGGAATATCCTACGCCTACCGCTATAGCCTTAGATAAGATCTCCCTATACAGCAGTTCCCTCTTCTTCTCGGATAATTTCTTAGAATCGTTAAGGTACAATATTTCCTTATCAGGATTATCAATATCAAGTATAACCGCGCCAGCTACAACAGGTCCTGCAAATGGTCCCCGTCCCGCTTCATCAATACCACATATAAGCGTCACATTTTCTATGCCGCGCTCATATGATTTCATTTCTTCTATTCGGGATTTTTCTAATTCTAATTTAGCTGCCTTTTTAGCCAAGGCTTCTTCTTTTTTTGTCATACTTTTTTATTTGTGTTATTTCATTGCAAATATACGGCGCAGCTCTGCTTACTCATGCAGATTAGTCTGTCTGGCAGATATGAATTATCTATTGCAAACACAAAATCATCCTACCTGCTCGTCCTCAACATCTGCCAGATTAACGGAGATAAGCGACGAAACGCCTCTTTCCTGCATCGTTATACCATAGAGTCTGTCGGCCGCTTCCATCGTTCCCTTTCTATGAGTGATAACAATAAACTGCGTGTCTTTAGTCAGCTTGTGCAGGTATCCTGCATATCTTTCAATATTTGAATCATCAAGTGCCGCTTCGATTTCATCGAGAATACAGAACGGTGATGGCTTGAGATTCTGTATTGCAAATAATAATGCGATGGCCGTTAATGCCTTCTCTCCACCTGACAGCTGCATCATGTTCTGGAGCTTCTTGCCTGGCGGCTGAGCTATGACTGTAATGCCAGCTTCGAGAACATCCATGTCCTCTTCCAGTTCAATCGTTCCCTGTCCGCCGCCGAACATTTCCTTAAATACTTTGGCAAATTCAGTTTTAATCTTCTTGAATTCTACATTAAACTGATTTCGCATTTCCTTATCCAGATCTCTTATGATCTTAGTAAGGTCTGCCTCGGCCTTTTGCAGGTCTTCGTATTGTTTAGATAAGAATTCGTATCGTTCACTTACCTCTTTATATTCCTCAATGGCTCCTACATTTATATTGCCCAGACCACGGATGTTAGTCTTAAGCTCGGCAATCTTTTCCCGCATTTGCTTGGAATCAGACAATTCCTCGTCCCTAAGGGATAAGGCATTATTATATGTCAGCTGATATTCTTCCCAGATATAATTTGATTTATTTTCAAATCTTTCCTCCAGCTTCTCTCTCATGGCGCTGAGTCTGTATAACTCTTTGTCCAGATTAGCTGTCATCTCAGAATATTCTTCACGCTTCTTTATAAAATCTTTATGAGCCGCTGACATTTCGTCTTTTTGCTGCTCCAGCTCAGACAATTCACTATTCTGCAGTTTCGCTTCTTCATCTGCCTGAGCCATAGACTTACGGATCTCTTCGATTTCATTTTCTTTATTCGCAACGTCTCCTGTAGAATCCGTATTGTTTTCTTCTAAGGTCTTTATCTCATTAGCAGTCTTATTTATAGAATTTTCAACTCTTTGGATTGACTCTGTCAGATGGCTGTTCTGCTCGGTTAACTTGGAGAGCTGTACCTTCATGGTCTGGGCAAGCAAGAGTTCCTCAGCCTCCGCTTTCTTGCCCTCTTCCAGCTCAGCCTCTGCCTTTTCTATGATTTCTTTTACTTTGACATTTTCCTCGTCGTTGCTCTTAAGCTGCTGCTCAAGTGTAACATTTTCGGTATTAATGCTGTCAGTCTGCTCCAGGATTGACTCATTTTCTTTATTTACGCCCCTAAACTGGTCTTCAATTTCCTCATTTCGTACCTGCGCAGCCTTAAGATTAACGGCGATGGTATTAAGATACAGCCTGTGCTCCTGCAGCTCCTTCTGAATCGCATCAATTTCCTCTGACAATTTATTCTTATCTTCTCTGGCCTTGTCAGTTTTTTCGTCCAGTTCCTTCTGCTTAGCCTTTAGCGCTTGTATTGATGCTTCCAGTTCATCCATCTCGCGCCTTCTTCCCAGAAGATTAGATTTATTCCTGAAGGCACCACCTGTGAGGCTTCCGCCCTTATTTAAGAGCTCACCCTCCAGTGTGACCATGATATTGGAATAGTTATATTTGCGGGCAATTACAAGCGCATGATCTATTGTATCAACTACTACGATTTTGCCCAGCAAATAGCTTGCCACGCCTTTATATTTATCATCAACATTTACCAGCTCACATGCCAGACCGATTACACCATTTTCGTTTAGAACATCGGTGTTCTTGAATTCGCCGCGTCCTGTAATGGCCTTAAGTGGAAGAAATGTTGCCCTTCCTAATTTATTCTGTTTAAGATATTCGATTACCTTCTTAGCCGTAGCTTCATTATCCGTTACGACATTCTGGATATTGCCGCCCAGAGCTGTCTCAATGGCAGTCTCGTATTTCTTCTCAGTACGAATGATATCCGCAACTACGCCATGAATACCGGGATTTTTCTCCTTCAGTTTCATAATTTCACGCACAGAATTGCCATAGCCTTCATATCTTTCTGTTATATTTCTAAGGCTCTCCAGGGAGGCTCTGTCTTTAACTATCTTTTCCTTGGTTTGAGAGAGCTCAGCTTCATTAAGTCTTATTTCATTTTCAGCCTGCTTCAGAGCCTGGGTCTTGCTGTTTAATTTTTCCTCCGACTCTGTCAGATCAGCCTTGGCTGTATCAAGTTCAGCTAAGAGATCATTTATTTCCTTTTCTCTGTCTGCCTTGACTGATGTATATCTCTCCAGATTAGACTGAAGCTCTTCACGACGTTTCTTTATCTGTTCTAAAGTGGCATCAAGTCGTTCCATTCGTCCTGAGATTCTGGCACGGTCGTTAACAAGGGCGATTATTCGCTCCTTTGAATCCTCAATAGTCTTTCTTAATTCGTCATTTTTGTTCTGAATATCCAGGACTGTACTATCCTTGATGGCAACAGTTGAGATGGCAGCAGTTAATTCAGTCTGATTTTTTTCTTTTTCAGACTTAAAATGCTCCAATTCTTCTTTTTCTTCTGATAATTGCTGATTTAATGCTGTCATTCGTTCTTCATAGGAACTCTGACTAGCCTTAATAGACTTAATCTGCTCAGATAAAACATTTATCTGGCCATTAAGATTTTCTTTGATAATATTTGTTCTGGATAACAGAGACTTAATATTATTGATTTTATCTTCTATTTCTGACAAGCTTATACTGATTGTCTCGTATTCAGCCTTAGTATTTTCGTAATCAATTCTGGCCTGCTCGAGATTATGTCTGGCCAGTTCTTCTTTATCCTGATATTCCCTGATCTTGGATTTTATATCACCATTTTCAAATAAAAACAGATTGATATCATATTTTTTCAGATCATTCTTATAGACAACGAACTGCTCTGCAGCCTCGCTTTGTCTCTTAAGAGGCCCTACCTGTCTCTTAAGCTCCGTAAGGATATCATTAACTCTTGACAGATTAAGCCGTTCATTTTCCAGCTTCTTTAATGCCAGAGTTTTTCTCTTCTTAAACTTGACGATTCCTACTGCTTCGTCAAATATCTCTCGTCTTTCTTCGGGCTTGCCCTGAAGTATTTTGTCTATCTGACCCTGACCGATAATCGAGTATCCCTCTTTACCGATACCGGTATCATAGAACAGCTCCTGTACGTCTTTTAATCGACATACAGAGCCGTTCATCATATATTCACTTTCTCCTGATCTGTAAACACGTCTTGATATGGTAACAGTATCATAATCAAGCTTTAATTTGTGATCAGAATTATCAAGAGTTATCGCAACATATGCATAGCTTTGGGGCTTTCTGTTTGAAGTTCCTGCGAAGATTACATCCTCCATCTTAGAGCCTCTGAGCTGCTTAATCTTCTGCTCACCCAGAACCCATCTTACAGCATCGGCAACATTACTTTTGCCTGATCCGTTAGGTCCGACGATTCCTGTAATTCCCTCAGGAAACTCAAAAACTATTTTATTTGCAAAGCTTTTAAATCCATGTATTTCGATACTCTTTAAGTACATACTATCCCCTGTGTTTTACTTTTAATCTGTTTAATGCTCTGGACAGAGCCGCCTGTGCCTGACGATATTCCAGCCTGCTCTGCTGCCTTCTGAGCTTCAATCTGGCTCTTTCTGCAGCCTCCTCAGCTCGTTTTTCATCGATTTCATCCGGTTTTTCTGCAGAGAATGCCAGTATAAGCACCGCACCGTTTTCTATCTGCAGTAATCCGTCTGTTATAGCATACTCCAGAACTTCGGAGCCAGTATCTATCCTTAACTCACCTGTTTTTATAATAGATACCATATTAGCATGATCTGCCAGAATACCCGCATAACCATCTACCAGCGGAAGATTGATAGAAACACAGTCGCCCTCATATTCGCAATGATCAGCACACAGAAAATGCAATTTAAATGCTTTCATAATTATAATGTCTCCGCTTTGATCTTAACATCTTCAATCGTACCAACATTGAAGAATGCTGCCTCAGGATACTCATCCATCTCGCCATTAATAATTGACTTAAATCCCTTGATTGTTTCGGCAAGAGGAACATAAGCGCCCTTAATTCCGGTAAACTTCTCAGCTACATGGAATGGCTGTGATAAGAATCTCTGAATCTTTCTGGCTCTGTTTACAGTAAGCTTATCATCTTCACTTAATTCATCCATACCAAGGATAGCGATAATATCCTGAAGCTCTGAATACTTCTGCAATATAGCCTGAACCGATCTGGCAGTATTATAATGCTCCTCACCCACAACATCTGCTTCAAGTATTCTTGATGTAGATTCAAGCGGATCTACTGCAGGATATATACCCTGCTCAGCGATCTTTCTTGAAAGAACTGTTGTAGCATCCAGGTGGGCAAATACTGTGGCCGGGGCCGGGTCTGTTAAGTCATCCGCTGGTACATATACCGCCTGAACAGATGTTACAGAACCGTTCTTAGTTGATGTGATTCTCTCCTGAAGCTGACCCATTTCAGATGCCAATGTAGGCTGGTAACCAACGGCTGAAGGCATACGTCCCAGAAGTGTTGATACTTCAGAACCTGCCTGCACAAAACGGAAAATATTATCAATAAACAGCAGAATATCTTTATTTTCGTGATCTCTGAAATATTCAGCCATCGTAAGTCCCGTCAGTGCAACTCTCATACGTACACCGGGAGCCTCATTCATCTGACCAAATACTAGAGCCGTTTTATCAAATACACCGCTGGCCTTCATTTCATTCCAGAGATCATTACCCTCTCTTGAACGTTCTCCAACACCAGTAAATACTGAATATCCGCCATGCTCCATGGCAATATTATGTATAAGCTCCTGAATAAGGACTGTTTTGCCTACACCGGCACCGCCAAACAAACCTATCTTGCCGCCCTTAGCATATGGCTCAAGAAGGTCAATAACCTTTATACCTGTTTCAAGTATATCAACAGATGGTGTCTGCTCGCTGAAAGCTGGTGCTTTTCTATGAATTGGCCACCTGTCAGCTGACTCAGGTATCGGATCTCCTCCATCAATAGGTTCACCTAAGACGTTGAATAATCTGCCTAGAGTACAGCTTCCTACCGGAACTTCTATCTGATGTCCTGTAGCCGTTACCATCATACCTCTGGCCAGACCCTCGCCTTCAGACAACAATATGCATCTTACGCGGTTCTCACCGATATGCATGGCTACTTCCATCAATCTTTTTTTACCGTTTACATCTACTGTAAGCGTTTCTTTTATTTTAGGAAGGTTCATATCAGGAAACATTACTTCCGCAACGGATCCTGAAACCTGTACAATTTTACCTGTCATTGCATTTACCTTTCAATCATTTATCTATGCGACGCCTTAACGCTGCCGGAGATCTCAGTTATTTCCTGCGTAATGCTGTTCTGTCTCAAATGATTATATTTGACAGTAAGCTCTCCTAACAGCTTATCGGCATTTTGATTGGCTGAATCCATCGCCATCATTCGATCGTTTTGTTCGCAGCAGAAGGAATAAACCATAACAGAATATATAATTCCAATACAATAAACCGGTATGCATTTTTCCATTACTTCGAATGGTGAAGGTGCATATTCAAATTCAAGAAACTCCGGATCTGTATCTTCATCAAAATATTCTTTAGAAATCTTGACACATTCCTCATCTACGAAATGGCTTTTTTCAAAAGGAACCAGTCTATAGCTTTCAACCTCTGATGTTAATGCATTTTTAAAATTAGTATATACAATCTGAACCTGCGCTAGCTCGCCGCTGTCGAACTGTTCCATAATATAACCTGCTATGAACCTGGCTCTTACAAGGCTAGGTTCATGATCAGGAAAATTAAAGTCCTCTTCAAATGCAATCTTATGAGACATAAAATAATGTCTTCCATATTCTCCCACAACAAACAGCTTGTAATCTGGATGAGCCTCTATTAATTTCAAAGTCTCCTTTATTACACTCTGATTATAAGAGCCTGCCAGTCCTTTATCAGCTGTAATGGCAAGAATGCCGCAGGTGCCTTCCACATTTTCGGCATCATCGTCCATAAAATATCTGCTGTTTTCTACATGTGTATGGCTTACGATCTTACCGATTTCTCCTCTTAATGCATAGAAAAATGGTTTTGTATTTTCCAGACTTGTTCTGGATTTATTTAATTTTGTAGAAGCGATGAGATACATGGCATTTGTGATCTTACGAGTATCCCTTACGCTTTTTATTCTATTTGCTATTGCTTTTGTGTCAGCCATTTGTCTTTAGCTTCCTTTGCACAATCAATTACAGCAGCCTTATCCTCATCGGACAACTGCCCTGTACTGTCGATTCTATCACATACCTCAGCACAATTTGCCTTAACATAATCGATCATATCATAAATAAAAGCATTTATATCATCTAATGCCAGGCCATCGAAACAATGTGCCAGCGCAGCTGACAGGATAATAACCTTATCAATATGAGAATATGGCTTATTCTGCGGCTGTCTTAACATTCTCATAAGACCCTGACCATAAGCCAGCTGCTTCTTGGTATCATCATCCAGGTCACTGGCAAACTGTGTGAAGACCTCCATTTCTCTGTACTGTGCCAGATCAAGTCTTAATGTACCGCCTGCCTTCTTAACAGCCTTCGTCTGTGCATCACCTCCGACACGGGATACTGACAATCCGACATTTACAGCAGGTCTCTGACCTGAGAAGAACAATCCGCTCTCAAGGAAGATCTGTCCGTCTGTGATAGAAATAATATTTGTCGGAATATATGCCGATACGTCTCCCGCCTGTGTCTCTACAATAGGAAGCGCCGTCATACTTCCGCCGCCTTTTTCCTTGCTTAATTTCGCACTTCTTTCAAGAAGTCTTGAATGAAGGTAGAAAACATCTCCAGGATATGCCTCACGTCCTGGCGGACGATCCAGCAGAAGACTAAGTGTTCTATATGCAACCGCATGCTTAGAGAGATCATCATATACGATGAGGACATCCTTGCCCTTTTCCATAAAATACTCTCCCATCGCACATCCTGAATAAGGAGCGATATACAATAAAGGATCTGCATCTGATGCAGTTGCTGCAACGATTATTGTATAATCCATCGCGCCATGCTTTCTCAGGTTTTCTGCGATCTGAGCTACAGATGAAGCCTTCTGACCGATGGCAACATAGATACAGATACAGTTCTTGCCCTTCTGGTTAATTATCGTATCAGTTGCAATAGTAGTCTTACCTGTCTGTCTGTCACCTATTATAAGCTCACGCTGTCCCCTTCCTATAGGAAACATCGCATCAATTGATAAGATTCCTGTCTCAAGAGATGTATTAACAGGGCTTCTGTCGATAATACCCGGAGCTGTATGCTCGATAGGTCTGTATTCCTTCGTAGCTATATCTCCGAGACCATCTATCGGTGCACCCAGCGGATTAACAACTCGTCCTAACAGGGCATCACCTACTGGCACACCTGCAGTTCTTCCTGTACGGCGCACCTTGCTGCCAGCTCTTATGTTCTCATCAGCATCGAATAATACGCATCCTGCGTCCTCATCTGTCAGACTCAGAACCAATCCTCTGGTGTCATCCTTAAATAACAGAATCTCACCATACTGCGCTCCCGGGAGCTTGCTGACCTTAGCTATACCATCGCCGATAGTTTTAACGCTTCCCACTTCCTCAGGGAGAGCCGCCATTTCCCAGTTATCAAGTGTATGCTTGATAAGCGGAATAACATTATCAGGAGCATATTTCTGACTGTTAACAGCCTTATTAAGCTGTTCAAATACGCCCTTAGGGCTCCAGTCATAAATATCATTTCCAACTTCAAGTATGAAACCATTATTCAGAATAGGATCATTTACCCATTCCAATTCATATTCTTCATCATATTTTTTCTTCAGGAAAGACTTAAAGCCTTCTTCCTGTCTGCTGTCAGGACTAACAGCAGAATACAAAAACGCTTTTTTAGTTTCCATCATTTTCTTCATCCTCTACAGTTTTAAGGAAGCTGTCAAATGCATCTGATGAATCCTTGAATAAGACTTTTCTTGCAGCCTGTGAAGCGATGTCTGTTACCTGATCATGTGCCTGATCGATAATCATTCTCTTCTCGCTTTCAGCCTGAGATTTCGCTCTGGCGATAATCTGTGCTGATTCTTCCTTAGCCTTCTGTTCGCTTGCAAGAGCCCTTTCATTCATAGTTTTTGTAGCCTCTGACTTCATAGTTCTTATTTCGTCATCAGCCTGTTTCAATTTTGCATCATAAGCCTCTTTTAAATCTTCAGCTTCCTTCATTTTACTATTAGCCGCATCATCGAGATTTTTATATTCCTGCTTGCGCTTATCGATAAAGTTTTTTACTGGTTTATAGAGCAGAAAATATAAAATGGCAAATAATATAGCTACATTCAGTAGGTGAAGAAGAATCTGCTGAAAATCAATATTCAGTGGCACTCCGTTCATCGAACCTTACACCTCCACTTACAATACAAAGATAACCAAAATTGCTACAATCAAAGCATAAATAATAGCTGTTTCAATAAATACAAGTCCAAGCATCAGCATGGTCTGAATCTTGCCGCTTGCCTCTGGCTGACGTGAAACACCTTCAACAGATTTGGCAATGGCAATACCCATCGCGATAGCACCAGCAGCTGCAGCAAGACCTACAACAATAGCAGCGCCTATTGCCTTGTTGCTCTTAGTCTGAGCCTCAGCTGTTATAGAAACTGCATCATCATCTGTAGATTCCATATCCTCTACATCCAACTCTCCCTCTACACTAAGCATAACACCTTCTTCAGTCACTTCATCAGCTGGAGCTTCCTGAGATGCAGATGCAATAACAGGAATGGAAATGCCTGTTCCCACAATAACAAGTGCGAGTGCAATAACTATAATTTTAAGATACTTATTCATTTTTAAAAAACCTCCTGCCAAAATGGCAATCTATTATAATAAGTAATACTACTTTATCGATCAGTTGATCTGATTACAGCTGCCGCGCCCGTGAACCTCGGCGTGCAGCAGCTGATTTACATTTAACATAACATCACTTATGCGCTAACTTTTCTTCTTGACTTATGTATCTTAGGCTGCTTAGGAGCCTTCTGAGTCTTCTCTGATACTTCACCATAGAATACTGAGGTAAGGGTCGTAAGAACATATGCCTGAATAAGTGCATGAAGCAATGTGAATAACACACCTACAATGATAGGGAATCCATATCTTGTAAGCGGATAATAATAGACGAGTTCTGTTACAAGTGCTCCTGATAACAATGCGCCGAAGAGTCGGAAGCTCATTGAAATAGGAAGCGAGAAGTCCTTAAGCGTCTTAGCAAAGCCTTTAAATTTATTAGCTATAACGCCACCGGACATAATAATAAGATATGACAGACAGCCCATAACGATAGCGCCGTTAATATCCGCCAATGGTGCCGGTAAGCTGGTAGATTCGCCGGTAGTGGTTATGACCTGGAATCCGAACAGCTCGAATATAGTTCCCACAAATATATATGCACCTGCCATGAATATATATGCGCCCAAAAACGAATTCATGCGAGGGCTATTGGTTTTGGCCATATTATCGAACAATCCCACCACTGTTTCCAGCAGCATCTGGAATTTGCCTGGAATCTTCTTAAATCTCGGAACTGCAATAAATCTTACAAACAGTCCAAATATCAAGAACATACCTGTCACACAAAATGCAGAAATTAATCCTGGATTAACTTGCATGCCTAAAAAATCGACCTTCTTGGTCTCGTGCAAAACAGCATCTCTCATAGCAACCTGTATGGATTCTGTTTCACCCGTTTTGGTTTTTACAAAGCACAAGCAAATAATAATCACTGCAATAATCACTGCGAAAATAATTATTGATTTGATCTTTGTTTTTTTACTCATTTTTCTTGCCTATCCTTTGACTTTGAATTATCACTTATGATCTTGTCAATTGCGTGCACTGCTGCATCCTGCTGGGATTCTTTTTTTGATTTGCCCACACCTCTTCCTATCTCGACATCGTCTAAAAGTGCTGCCGTGACAAATACCTTATTATGACTCGGTCCTTCCTCAGAAATAATCTCATATCTGAGAGTGCATGGTCCGTTTTTTTGTACCATTTCCTGAAGACGTGTCTTGGCATCATAAAACAACGCCTTATTTTCCAGCGTCTTAAGAAGATATTTGTATATAAAATTCTCTGCTGCATTTCTTCCTGAATCAAGGTAGATAGCTGCAGTAAGTGCCTCAAAAGCATCGGACGTAATCGATGCGCGTTCTCTTCCACCAGAAGCTTCCTCTCCTTTGCCCATCTGAAGATACTCTCCCAGATGGATCTGTTTGCTGCAAAGGGCAAGACTCTTCTCGCATACAAGCGAAGCTCTTAGCTTGGTCAGATCCCCCTCAGGATTATCGGCATAATTCTTAAAGAGATACTCACTTACATAAAATTCAATGATCGCATCTCCGAAAAATTCCAATCGCTCATTATCCTGAGGAAGATTGTCAGCTTTTTTGTTTTCATTTATAAAAGAGCTGTGTGTTAATGCCTGCAAGAGAAGATTTTTATCATTAAATTCATAACCTATAATTTTTTGAAGTTCTTCTATATTTTTCATAATGCATTAATTACCTTAGCTATTTCATATTTATATTTATTTAAGGGTATTTTTTATTTCTTCTACAGCATCTGCAACTGTGACGATCTTCTCTATGCGCACATCGTCAATCGTTACTTCAAACTGCTTTTCTATCTCCATGATAACCTGAAACAGATCCAATGAATCTGCACCCAGATCATCCACGAATTTTGTATCCATTGTTATCTTAGCCGGATCAACATTAAGTGCGTCAGCTATGATCTTCTGTAATTTTTCAAATTCCATACCTTTTCTCCCTGATATGCTAAAATCTAATCAAGTTACCTTACTGCCATATGGCACTGTCACTGCAAATGCTTATTCGTGCCCACCATTACTGCAGGCTCTCTGCGATCTTGCCGGTGACATCCTGGCGAATCGCTGTCTCACACTGAAGAACTGCATTTTTAATTTCCGGTGCCTTAGAGCTTCCATGAGGCTTTACAACAAATCCCTTAAGTCCTAACATCGGTGCCCCGCCATATTCTTCAATTGAGAACTGTTTCATGGCCTTCTTCAGATCATTTTTGATCAACATGCCGCCGATCTTGGACTTGGTAGTGGACATTATGGCATCCTTAACTACCTTAAGCATCGTGGCAGCTACGCCCTCATATGTCTTAAGAATTATATTTCCAACGAAACCGTCGCATACAGCTACATCAACTTCGCCATCAGTAAGACCCCTGGTCTCAACGCTTCCAGTAAAATTGATATTGGCTGTTTCCTTTAATAATGGAAATGAATCCTTGACAAACTGATTGCCTTTATTTTCCTCTTCTCCATTATTTATAATTCCGACTTTTGGATTTGCTATGCCCAGAACGGACTTCATATATATAGATCCCATCACGGCAAACTGCGGCAGCATCTCTGGTTTGCAGTCCACATTGGCTCCACAGTCCATAATAAGAACAGGTCCCTTAATTGATGGCACCAGAAACGCCAGTCCGGCTCTTTCTATGCCTTTAATTCTTCCGACAATAACCTGTCCTCCTACAAGAAGTGCTCCTGTGTTGCCGCAAGAAATAAACGCATCGGCTTCGCCATTTTTTAATGCATACAAGCCCATAACCATGGAAGAATCCTTTTTTGACCTGATAGCTACGGTCGGAACATCACAATTCTCTACCACGCTCTGGCAGTGAATTATCTCAATCTGTTCTTTATTATATGCATAAGCAGATAATTCCTGTTTTATCCTGGCTTCATCGCCAAACAGCTTTACCAAAACTCCTCTGCTCTGATTAACGGCATCAACTGCACCCTTAACCTGTTCAGCAGGTGCATAATCTCCGCCCATGGCATCAACTGCCACTACAATCTTCTCATTTTCCAATATTAATAACCTCCTGTAACAAATAATGTCTTCGAAATTTCTATTATCGCATTTACTATTCTATGCAATAATGGTTCTAACATAAAGCATCTATTATGCAAGAATAAATATTGTCGCAGGCGACCCGGTCTGATGTATGTATTTTTTCTGCACATAACAAAAACAACATGGAATAAACCACGCTGTTAATACCACCAAACGTTCGTGATTATAGCAAAGTAGTATTTCTTTTGCAACGCGGATTATCTTTTTCGATTTTTTGCGCAGAAATTTTTTTAGATTTTTTTGAAATTTCTTGCAATTTTTTTCTTGCATTACTGTATATATGATTATAAAATTATAACCAAAAAATTTATATCGCTTTAAAGCACTAAAACGGAAGGAGCAAATATGGCATTAACAAATTCTTATTTAAAGAGAGTTTATGACGATCTTGCAGCTAGATGTGCTAATGAGAAGGAATTTCTTCAGGCAGTTGAAGAAGTTTTCGAGAGCCTCGAGCCAGTCGTTGAGAAACATCCTGAGTATGAGGCAGCATCACTCATGGAGAGAATCGTAGAACCAGAGCGAGTTATCATGTTCCGTGTACCATGGGTAGATGATAAGGGTAAGGTTCAGGTTAACCGTGGTTACCGTGTACAGTTCAACTCAGCAATCGGACCTTACAAGGGAGGACTCAGATTCCATCCATCAGTTAATCTTTCAGTATTAAAATTCTTAGGCTTTGAACAGATCTTCAAGAACAGTCTTACTACTCTTCCAATGGGTGGCGGCAAGGGTGGATCTGATTTTGATCCTAAGGGCAAATCAGACCGCGAAGTTATGGCATTCTGCCAGAGCTTTATGACAGAGCTTGTTAAGCACATCGGTCCTGACACTGACGTACCAGCTGGTGATATCGGTGTAGGCGGACGTGAAGTTGGTTATTTATTCGGACAGTACAAGAGACTTGCTAACGAATTTACCGGCGTTCTCACAGGTAAGAAGGTTGGCGCTGGAGGATCACTTATCCGTACAGAAGCTACAGGATATGGCTTATGCTATTTCACAAATGAAGTTCTTAAGGCTAACGGCAAGAGCTTCAAGGATCAGATCGTTGTTATCTCTGGTTCAGGAAATGTTGCTATCTATGCAGCTAAGAAGGCTACAGAATTAGGCGGCAAGGTTGTTGCTATGTGCGATTCAAACGGATATATCTATGATCCAAACGGAGTTGACATTGCATGCATCCAGGAGCTTAAGGAAGTTAAGCGTGCCCGTATTAAGGAGTATGTTGCAACACATCCACAGGCAACATATACAGAAGGATACAAGGGCATCTGGACAATCAAATGTGATATTGCTCTTCCATGTGCTACACAGAACGATATTGATCTTGATTGTGCAAATGCACTTATCGCAAACGGCGTTAAATGCGTATGCGAAGGTGCTAATATGCCTTCAACACCTGAAGCTATCGCTGCATTCCAGAAGGCCGGCGTTCTCTTCGGACCAGCTAAGGCTGCAAATGCAGGCGGTGTTGCTACATCAGGTCTCGAGATGACTCAGAACTCTGAGAGAATCTACTGGAGCGCTGAAGAAGTTGATGCTAAGCTTCATGAGATCATGGTTAACATCTTCAAGGCATGCGAAAGCGCAGCTGAAGAAGCCGGAATGCCAGGCAACTACGCTGCAGGTGCTAATATCGCCGGATTCCTTAAGGTTGCTGACGCTATGATGTGGCAGGGAATCACATACTAAGATTTTTAAGCATATTTTTCAATTACAATAAGAATGGGGATTGCCAAACACTCAGGTGGGAAGCAATCCCCTTTTTCATTTACAAATATTTTAACTGTTCAATTATAAAACCGCTTGTCTGCTTGAATACAAACATTTACAGGAAGCGGCTTGCATGACTCTGAACAAGTTACATATAAGTTTTTATATCGCCGATCATATATAGTGAGCCTATGGCGCAGATTACATCATCTGCATTTGCCATAGAAAGTGCTTTATCAACCCCCGCCCTTACGGTATCGCAAGGGACAGCCTCGAGATTTCTTTTTCTTACTTCATTTGCCAGATCAGCAACTGACAACGCCCGGCTGTTGGTTGGAGAAACGCATATTATGCATCTGGCCAGCGGCGCGATAGTATCCAGCATTTCATTGTAATTCTTATCTGCCAGAACACCGAATACGAATATGATCTTCTTATCCTTAAATGCTGACCTAAGGCTGGCTGCCGTTGCCTCAATCCCCTGCGGATTATGGGCTCCATCTACAAGAAAAATCGGATCCTTCTGCAGAATCTCGAATCTTCCAGGCCAATATGTCTGAGACAGCCCCAATTTCACACTATCATTATCAATATGGTATCCTTTTTTCTTCAAAACATCGACGATAGTCAGCACCACAGCCAGATTGTTCTTCTGATAGGACGCGGTCAGATGTATCGTCAGCCTTCCGTAATCTGACGTCTCAAATTCCTGCATATCAATGTCTGAATTAACTAATTTCAGGTTGGCAGGATTGGAGATATGCAGCGATGCGCCTGTCTCTGTGCATTTCTTATCTATAACTTCAATTATGTTTTGAGACTGCCTATAAAGCACCACTTCACAGCCAGGCTTGATTATTCCTGACTTGGTCGCCGCGATTTTTTCCACGGTATCACCGAGATATTCGACATGATCCAGGCCTATTGCTGTTATTACAGCAACCTCCGGGCTTTTTATAATATTGGTTGCGTCAAACTCGCCGCCCATGCCTACTTCCAATACGACTATATCGCAATTATTCCTGCTGAAATATACAAGAGCGATAGCAGTATTAAGTTCAAATTCTGTAGGCAGATCCTGCATTTTCTCCGCAAATGGCTTAATGTATTCAGTAATCTCGGCCAGCTCTTCATCAGAAATATTCTGGTTATTGATCTGCATCCTTTCATTGAATACCTCTATAAACGGAGAGATGAATAAGCCGACTTTGTATCCTGATGCCCTTAGAATGTTAGAGATAAAAGCTGCGGCAGAACCCTTGCCATTTGTGCCTGCAATATGAATAAATTTTAGACAATCCTGGGGATTGCCCAGCTTATTCATTAGCTCTGAGATTCTTTCAAGACCCGGTCTTGAGCCCTTCCAATTAACGCTGCTTATATAATTTAATGCTTCCTGATAATTCATTAGATAGTTCCCTTGATATTCTATAAAACGGCTTTCCTGCTTGAGAATGCAGGCATTCGCAGAAAGCAGTTTTGTATGGCTGTGAACAATTACAATTGACATAAATATAGAGGATGTTCTCCTCCTTAAAACATCCTCTATATTAGCATATAATATTTATTTTGCTATATATTTATATATTATTATCCCTCTCCCTTTTGATAAAACAGACAAATAACAAAATAAATAAAATCAATATTAAAATTAGGATTAAGCTACGGTTGCCTTAGCTGCCTCTGCAGCAGCGGCTGCATCTGCTGTATATATATCAGCACCGATTTCATCAGCAAATTCCTGAGTAATAGGTGCTCCACCGATCATGATCTTAAACTGTGAACGATTAGGTAACTCATTAAGAGCTGCTACTGTATCACGAAGTGCCGGCATTGTTGTTGTAAGAAGTGCTGAGCATCCAACCAGAACAACCGAAGGATCAGCTACTGCCTCGATGAATTTCTCCTTCGGAACATCAACACCGAGGTCGATCATCTCGAATCCTGCGGATTCAATCATCATGCTTACAAGATTCTTACCGATATCATGAAGGTCACCCTGTACAGTACCGATTACCATCTTGCCCTTAGAAATAGAACTTCCGTCTCCAAGATAAGGCTTAACGATCTCAACGCCCTTCTTCATGGCACGTGCTGCTACGAGCATCTCTGGTACGAAGATCTCATTATTTTTGAACTTCTCACCGATAACTCCCATGGCATCAATAAGACCTGTATTCAGGATATCCATAGGTGCAATGCCCTCATCAAGTGCTTCCTGAACAAGTCCGGTTACGATTTTTGCTTTGCCGGCAATAACTGCCTGAGCGATTTCATCAATTTTTGACATAGATTTTTTCTCCTTTGAAAAAATAAAATTATTTAAAGGCACAATTGCCCTTATAAACTAATGAGAAATTATATCCAACAAAAATCGTCACAATGAATAACACCGTTTCTGATTATATATCAAAATCAGTTATATTACAATAGTATTGTAACGATCACTTATAAATATTTCTTTAAATATTTTTCATTTATTTTTTTCATATATTCGAAGTCCAGATTTTCCTTTTCACGCTCTCACAATTTTCTAATACAGGTAACATCCTGTATAGCACATTTTTCCAGGACCATAATTATATGCAACATTATTTTTCTTGCACACATCCGATACAAAGAGTCCAAAGGCTTCCATTGAGGCGCTCTGAATATCCGGGAATCTGCAAGGTTTATCAGGATAAGTACAATCCTTGCATAAAGAACAGCTTCCATCTCCCAGTGACAGGAGCTCTGGCACCTCTTTATGCAGTCTCTTAGTTCCTTCGATGAATCTCTTGTCATGCGCGGATTTAACTTCCATCATGCCTTCCCAGTCGAGTGAATCTTCGATATCACCAACGGTCTGAACAAGTATGCCATGTGAGAATTTCTTCATTTTATTCTCACATTCTTCGATACTGCCGCAACCTGGAGGACACGACCATCTCTTATTATAGGCTCCGCAGGTGTTAACCTCACACATCTGCCTTACCTCCGGGAGCACCTTCAGTGTGCTTACGTCCAACTGCACTACCGTATCAAATCCACATTCTTTTAATATATTAATTAAGTCGTTCATTTTTATCACAACAAAATCTGGCATTCATAAAATGCTATAACCATTTAGAATAGTTATAGCATAATAGTGATTCAAACCAGGTTATATAACTTTTTTTATATTTTTGGCAATTTTTTTAGTTTTTTATTACTATTTAATGCCATGCAATACTACCTTCTGCGAGTGAATGTATCTATGAAGATAAGGGTGCATAAGCTCACCAGTTGCTTGATCATCAGAATTTTCAAGCCAACTGCCTGTATTTCGTACTCTCGCAATTGCACACGACTGTATCCAGGTACGCAGGCTCGCTGGCTAGTACAATTATCAGGATTCTAAAACATCAGCTGATCAATAAATACATCCTGGAAATCTGGAGATGAAGCCAATTCAATGAAATCTATCTTATCTATCAGCTCCTGCGCATGCAGAAATTCATTATAATTTACTAATGCGATTTGGCTTCCCTCGCCTGCCGCATTTCCTATCATAGTGATTTTTTCTTCAAGTGCTGCAGGCAGCAAACCTATTCTGCATGCAGAATGAGGATTCATATAATTGCCAAATGCTCCGGCTATATATACTTTTTTTATATCATTTATTTTAATTTTTAGTTCATCAGCCATAAGCTCTATGCCTGCAGCGATGGCTCCCTTGGCTAACTGCACTTCCCGAATATCCTTCTGGCTCAGATATACATTTCCAGCGAGTTTAATTGCGAGCTGATTATTTTCCGGAAGTGCAAATACATTTTCATTTTCTTCATCAATTCTGCCGGTTTCATCGATTATTTCAGCATCTAATGATGCCGCAACCGCGTCCATCAGTCCGCTTCCGCATATTCCCCGGGCCTCAACATCGCCTATAACATGGCATTCGAGCTTACCATCCACACATCCGACATAGTCAATGGCTCCGTTCTCTCCTCTCATGCCGCAATCAATCTTAGCACCCTCAAATGCAGGTCCTGCAGCCGTCGAGCATGTAATCATACGATTTCTGTTGCCCATAACCATCTCACCATTAGTTCCGATATCAATCATAAGGCTTAATTCATCTAATTGATCAAACTGAGTTGCTAACATACATCCGACTGTATCCGCTCCAACAAATCCGGCTATGTTAGGAAGCACCAGAACCATCGCATCCTCTGATGCATCCAGTCCTATATCTGATGCTTTCATTATCTGCTCATCCCTAACTACAGCCTCATACGGAGCAACCGTAAGTGATTTTGGATCAATATTCAGTAACAAATGATGCATACACGTGTTTCCTACAACGCTTATGATATTTATGTTTTTTATATCTATATTGGCATCAGCACAAACCTGTTTAATCAGATCGTTCAATGCCGATTTAATAACTGACGAGAGTGTCTCTACTCCATTTGCCAATGCATATTCACATCTGGATATTACATCCGCGCCAAACTGGCGCTGTGGATTCAATATACTGGCATGCGATACCTGCTGGCCTGTCTTTAAATCAATTAAATAGCATACAACTGTTGTTGTTCCTATATCAAATGCTGCTCCATATCCTTCACTTACATACGGAGCCACTGCAACTGATCTTTTTATTCCTTTTTCAAGTATTTTGGAAGATTCTTCCTGAGGCAGGAGCTCTATAGTGGTGTCAGATGTTATTTTATACTGGCATGCCTTTACTATGTTCTCTGTTCCTGTTTCATCTATAATTTTAACAAGACATTTGCCGCATGTGCCCTGACCGCCGCAGGGTGCATCAGGTGATAATCCTGCTCGAATCTGAGCAGACAGCAAGGTTTCGTTGTCCTGTGCTTCTATTGATATGTTCAGGGGTTTAATAAATAATTTATGCATACAGTTAGTAAGGCCTTTCATTTCATATAGTCAACTATAAAAGACAATTATAGCATTCGCATTCCGAGCTATCGCTCTCCATGCTCATGTCCGTTAGCCCGTCCAATGTCTGTGCATCTGGGCGAGCAAGCTCGCCCAGATGCACAGACACTGGACGGACTTTTATAGCATAACAATAAATGATACCTAAAAGGTATCATTTATTGTTGAGAGTAACATTATATATACACTGAATCTTTCCGCATAAATCCAGCATAGATATCTTATTTCATCATGCTTTATTATCGCATCCTAATACGTCTTTAATCTTGTGAGCAACCATTTCCTTGATTGCAGCACGGGCTGGTTTGAGATATTCTCTCGGGTCGAATTTATCCGGATGCTCATACATGAACTCACGGATTGTTGCTGTCATGGCAAGTCTCAAGTCGGAATCGATATTAATCTTGCAAACTGACATTGAAGCTGCCTTTCTGAGCTGATCCTCAGGAACACCTACAGCGCCTGGCATATTGCCACCGTATTTGTTGATCTTCTCAACGAATTCCTGTGGAACTGATGATGAACCATGAAGAACGATTGGGAATCCAGGAAGTCTCTTAGATACTTCTTCAAGAACATCAAATCTAAGCTGTGGCTTCGTTCCTGGTTTGAATTTATATGCGCCATGGCTTGTACCGATAGCAATAGCAAGTGAATCGCAGCCTGTCTTGGATACAAATTCTTCTACTTCTTCCGGATGTGTATATGAAGAATCCTCAGCCTTAACCTTAACTTCATCTTCAATACCTGCCAGAGTTCCCAGCTCGGCCTCTACTACAACACCATGGTCGTGAGCATATTCAACAACCTTCTTAGTAATCTCAATATTCTCAGCAAAAGGCTTCGATGAAGCATCAATCATAACGGATGTGAAGCCGCCATCGATGCAGCTCTTACATGTTTCAAATGTATCGCCATGATCTAAGTGAAGGCAGATTGGAAGCTGTGTTTCGATAACAGCTGCCTCAACCAGCTTCATAAGATATGTATGATTAGCATATGCACGCGCACCCTTGGAAACCTGAAGAATTAAAGGAGCATTAAGATCCTTAGCTGCCTCTGTAATACCCTGAACGATTTCCATGTTATTAACATTAAAAGCTCCGATTGCATATCCGCCATCATATGCTTTCTTAAACATCTCTGTACTTGTAACTAATGGCATATTATGTCCCTCCCTGAAATACATATAAAAAATAATTATCGCATTATGCCTTATACAGGCAAGATAATGCAAATTTGGAATAAAAAACGCCCAAAATGGATCCCTTTTTCTGTAAATATAATATCACAGTGAAATTATAAAAAAAATGGTTATTAGGTAAAAAATACACAGTTTTTGTTCTGTAAAATCGCCTTTTTGCACAAAAATGCGTACATGATATTTTTATAGAAAAAAAGGCAGAACAGTTATTCGCTGCTCTGCCCATTAAATTTAAAGAATATCTGAAATTATTCAGCTGGCATAACCATTTCTTTGATTTCGCCTTCAACGATGATAGGAGCTGCTGTAGCTGCCTTAATGTCATCTACTGATACCCCAGGAGCAAGCTCTCTAAGAACGAAGCCCTTACCCTGAACTACTTCGATAACGCCCATCTCTGTAACGATCATGTCAACAGCCTTAAGAGCTGTAGCTGGAAGTGAGATATGCTCGAAGAGCTTTGGAGCACCCTTGTTAGTGTGAGTCATAGCAACGATAACCTTCTTAGCACCAACAACAAGGTCCATAGCGCCACCCATACCTGGAACCATCTTACCAGGGATGATATGTGATGCAATATTGCCTTCCTGATCTACCTGAAGAGCACCAAGAACTGTCATATCAACATGTCCACCACGGATGATACCAAATGATGTAGCTGAATCAAAATATGCAGCTCCAGGATATACAGAAACGTTAACACCGCCTGAGTTAACTACGTTAGGATCAGCATCTTCCGGAGCGCAAACTCCTGCCATACCAATAATACCATTCTCAGACTGAAGAGAAATATCAATTCCTTCAGGAACATAGCTTGCTACCATTGTTGGAAGACCGATACCAAGGTTTACTACATATCCATCCTGAAGTTCCTGTGCTACACGGTGAGCAATAATCTGTTTAACGTTAGCCATTATTTGTCACCTCCTACGATATAATCAACAAAGATGTATGGAGTCATAACGTAATCAGGATCTAATTCGCCAACTTCAACAATCTTCTCAGCCTCAACAATAACAAGGTCTGCTGCTGTTGCCATAGCAATCTGGAAGTTCTTTGTTGTGCCTTTGTAGAATACATTACCCTTCTTGTCAACGATGTTGCCGCGAAGAACTGCAACATCTGCATGAAGAGGTTTCTCTAACAGATAATCTTTACCATCTACTGTAACAACATCCTTGCCTTCAGCAACATCTGTGCCAACACCAGTAGGTGTAAGAACTCCGCCGAGGCCAGCTCCGCCTGCACGGATCATTTCTACCATTGAGCCCTGTGGAACCAGAGTAACCTCAAGTGTTCCAGCATTCATCTGCTCAGCAACCTGCTTGTTCAGACCAATATGTGTAGCAATAAGCTTCTTAACAGCCTTAGCCTTAATAAGCTTACCATTTCCACGTGGAGCTGCTGTCTCATTGCCATTCTCATCGAATGAAGGACCGAAACCACCATCGTTGCACATTACTGTTAAGTCTTTAACGCCCTTTTCTACAAGCGCATCCATAATTGACTCAGGTGTACCATTAGCCATGAAACCGCCAACCATAAGAGTTGAGCCGTCCTTGATCATAGCAGCTGCTTCCTGAGCTGTGATAATCTTATTTTTCATTTGAAAAATACCTCCAACGTTAAAATGCCTGCCTACATTCATAGGCAGGCACCGATAATAACTTAATTATTTATCAGAAAATTAGTCTCTCTTTACGATGCAAGCCTGGCCCATACCACCACCGATGCACAGTGTAGCAAGACCTAACTTAGAATCTCTTCTCTTCATTTCGTAAAGAAGTGAAACAAGGATACGAGCGCCTGATGCTCCAACAGGATGTCCAAGAGCGATAGCACCACCATTTACGTTAACCTTGTCCATATCGAACTCAAGGTCATGAGCTACTGCAAGTGACTGAGCTGCGAAAGCTTCATTTGCTTCGATAAGATCGAATTCCTTAGTTGACTTGATGCCAGCCTTCTCCATAGCCTTCTTTGTAGCTGGAACTGGTCCAACACCCATGATTGAAGGATCTACACCACCTGTAGCGTAAGAAACAACTGTAGCGAGTGGCTTGATTCCAAGTTCTTCAGCTTTTTCTTTGCTCATAACTACGAGTGCAGCTGCACCATCGTTGATACCTGAAGCATTAGCTGCTGTAACTGTACCATCTTTCTTGAAAGCTGGTTTAAGCTTAGCAACCTTCTCCATCGTGTTGCCACGTGAAAGATGCTCATCTCTGTTGAATACGATTGGATCGCCCTTCTTCTGTGGGATAACTACAGGAACGATTTCTTCGTCAAATACGCCTGAATCAACAGCCTTCTCAGCCTTGTTCTGGCTGTTTACTGCGAACTGATCCTGCATTTCTCTTGTAAGACCCCACTTCTCAGCAACGTTCTCAGCTGTGATGCCCATGTGATAATCATTGAATGCATCCCACAGACCATCGTTAACTGTAAGGTCAACCATCTTTGAATTGCCCATTCTTGCGCCCCAACGTGCTGAAGGGATTGCATAAGGAGCTGCTGACATGTTTTCCATACCACCGCAAACTACGATTTCAGCCTCGCCAGCCTTGATCTGGTTAGCTGCAAGAGCAACTGCCTTAAGACCAGAACCGCAAACGATGTTGATTGTCATAGCTGTGCACTCGATTGGAAGACCAGCCTTGATAGAAGCCTGACGAGCAGGGTTCTGTCCAAGACCACCTGTAATAACGTTACCAAAGATAACTTCATCAACCTGCTCTGGCTTGATGCCTGCACGGTTAACTGCTTCTTTGATTACTGTTGCACCAAGTTCAACTGCTGGTACATTCTTAAGTGTTCCGCCGAATTTGCCGATTGCTGTTCTGCAAGCGCTGGCAATTACGATTTCTTTCATTTTAAAAGTCCTCCTGATATTCTGACGTTTTATAGCATCAGATATGTTTGCAAGCACACTGCACGGGTGCAATGTGCTTGCATAGATGTTGATTTAATTATTTGATTGAAACGCCTTTGAAGCTTGTTCCTGGGTATGGAGCGTTAAGGAAGATATCTCTGTCTTCGCAGCCTGTACCACAGTACTTGTATGTTCTATCTGGAACATCGTTCAGATCGTCTTCGTCAATGTAAGCTACGCAACGAGCCATAGAGCCGTCGCCCATGTACCAACGAAGTGGGAAGCAGTAGAACATGAACTTCTTGTTAGAAACCTTATCAAGGTCACCACCAAGGTTCTCAACACCAACGATGCCGTGGCCAAGGAGTTCCTTATGGCATGGCTCCCATGTTCCCCAAACACCGATCTCTTCGAGCTCGCCGAACTTCTCATCGTAAGCTTCCTGGCCATGAATTCTGATGTATTCGAATTTATCGAACTCAGCATATGCTTCTTCGCCATAGAGAGCCTTGAACTCTTCTGTGATTGGGTTGCCTGATGCACCAAGAAGGTTCATTCTTGTCATACCGTTGTTACCCATAGCTGTATGAAGAGGATGATCCAGAGCCTGCATATCCATAGCTACGCATTTAACCTTCTTAGATACGAACCACTTACCAGCATCGATACCAGTACCGCATGAGTAGTGATAGTATTCCTTTGTATCATCGAAGAGACGATGCATACCTGTGTTAAGGCAGATTACCATGCCTTCAAGTTCACCTGAATCAGGATCAATACCTGCACGACGGCAAGCATCTTCAAGATGTTCTGGTAAGATCAGCTGCCATTTGTCAACATGGATCTCTAAGCAAACAGCCTTGCCTGTATAAGCATCGATTGGCATTTCATGTGTATAACGAGCACGTCTGCCATCGAATTCTTTCTCCATAACGTGACGTGGAGCATCGCAGTGAGTACCTGTGTGCATTGTGCAGCCAACGTACTGTGTAAGAACGCCGCCCTTAGCCATAGAGTGCTTGCCCTCGATGAAAGGCTTGTCAAAGTATGGCCAACGTGGAATCTCAGCGCTGAAAGGATGTGTTAAATCAACATAAACCATTTTTCCCATTGTAGTGTTCCTCCAATAAAAAATTTAAAATATAACGTTATATTTTAATAACAACAATATCGCATATGATTGATTCATGCGGACATGCATATCATGATGGACACGTCATTACTAAAAACGAATTAAAACAATAATTATTTGCCGTATACCATCTTGATGAGGTATTCATTAAGGTCTTTCTTAGACTTAGCAATAGACTCTTCGTCCCACTTCATGAATCCTTCTCCAGCTGGGAAGCCATTCTTGCCTTCATCAAGCATCTTCTTAAGAATTGGTGATGGCTCATGGTTGTCAGCAAGATACTTAAGAACATATGAGTGAATATTGTAAGTAAGCTGTGTTGTAACCATATCTGAGTTTTCGATAGGTCCTAACTGTGGCAGACGAAGTCCGAAGCTGTACTTAACTGCATCATCAACTGTCTTAGGATCAGCGATACCCTGCTCAACGATTGAGATAGCCTCTCTCCAAAGAGCATGCTGCATTCTGTTTGCTACGAAACCAGGAACATCCTTCTTGCAGTAGATAGGCTTCTTACCAGCTCTTGTAAGAGCATCGATTGTAAGCTGCATAACCTCTTCTGTTGTATCCTTAGTCTTAACAACCTCAACCAGAGGAATAAGATGACCCGGATTCCAGAAGTGTGTACCAACTACACGCTCTTTATGAACGCACTTAGAAGCGATTTCTGTTGGGCTCATAACTGAAGTATTTGTAGCGAAGATACAATCCTCACGGCAGATTCCCTCTAATTCAGCGAACAGATCCTGCTTAGTTTCCATAACCTCTGCAACGCACTCGATTACGAGATCAGCCTCTGCAAATTCCTTGCCCTTGTTAGGGAATACGAAATTAATTCTTGAAAGACGATCTGCAATCTCAGCATCTGTGATAATGCCTTTGTCACGAAGCTGCTCTAAGTTAGCCTTGATTACTTCCTTGCATGGTTTTTCTCTTCTGTTCCAAACTGTGATATTAAAGTCTGGGCAGCTTGAGAAAACAAGTGCAATCATATTGCCCATCATACCTGCACCGCAGATAACGACATTTTTAACTTTGTCCATTTTAATTATCTCCTTATTTTCTAATTTGAAAATCGCTCTGCGCGAATCTCCTCGCGACAGCATTCGTCAAATGAACATACGATGCATGTCCGCTTGGCTCATTACTTCGCACAAAAAGCTGCCCGGCATGCATTAAACTGCATGCCGATCAGCTTTATTTTCAAAAAAATCTTAGCAAACTAAGTATCCACCTGAGCAGTCACATGCTGCACCTGTGATGAAGTTAGAAGCATTTGAAGAAAGGAAGAGAATATATCCAACGAAATCTGAAGGCTCAGCAAGACGTCCGATAGGCTCTCTCTTAAGGAAGTTCTGGTATACAGCTGATGTCTTATCGAACATCCACTCTGTAAGTTCTGAACGGAATACTGTTGGGCAGATAGCATTAACATTGATGCCGTATTTAGCTGAAAGATCACATGCTGCTGAAGCGATCATCATATCAGCGCCACCCTTAGATGTGCAGTATCCTGTGTAACCAGCCATACCTCTCTTAGAACGCTGTGATGTAACAACAACGATCTTGCCGCCCTGGCCAGATTCAACTTCTTCTGCACCACCGAGCTGAGCAACCATCTGCTCTGCTACATACTTCATAACTACATAAACTGACTTGCAGTCAGCATCCATAATATATGACCAATCAGCAACACTCTGCTCAAGAATGTTCTGTGGCTTATTGAAACCATGAGCGATGAATAAGATATCGATACGGCCATATTTAGCAACAACTGCCTTAATAAGAGCTGCTACATCTTCTTCCTTTGCAGGATCAGCTGCGAAGAAATCGCAATCAATACCTTCTGCCTTAAATTCGTCTACTAACTCCTGAAGCTTCTTAGCATTACGTCCTGTCAGGAATACCTTAGCTCCTGCATATCCGTAAGCCTTAGCACCAACCTTACCAAGAGCGCCTGTAGCACCTGTAACTAATGCAACTTTGCCTTCTACAGAATACATATTCTGTACAAAACTTTTCTGTAAATCTACCATTTTAGTTTCCTCCTCTTATTCCCGACGTAAACCGCCGGGTAATATTATTAATAAACTATTTTTGTAAAGCAAATTCAAGGCAAACTTTACCTAACAAATTTACCGTTTCAATGATACTCTTATCTTAGTCAAAAATCAACCAATGAAATTATAAATATATTCAATATAGCAACCATCAAGCAATATAATTTTGTTGTAATTTGCCCCGTCTGATACCGCATTTTCCCACTCTGCCTGTGATTTTCCGGGCAAATATTAAGGAAGCCTGCTTAGGGCTTCCTTAATGAAATTCAATTTACATCAATGTTATCTTCTTCATGATGATCACATGTTATCAAAATCATCCATATTGATATCATCAGGTTCTGTCTTTACATATGAGAAAATAGATTCGTCGCCGTTATCTGCTCTGCGATTGCCTCTTCTCGACTGTGAAGAATTGCCTCTGGCATGCTGATGCATTCCTCTTTCTGCCGCTCTGCTGAGTTTCTTGTTTCTGCAATTTGCGACGATATAGAGAATGATCAGAACGATGATGATAATAATTGCGACTGCAAGTGCGATTAAGAGCATCTTAACCTGAATAGCCATGTCATACCAGCCGATACCTGCAAGAAGCTGATTCTGATTCTCTGATTCATTTTCGTAAACTATTACTGTTTCAGGCTCTGTAGGAATCTCATCATAAACTGTTATTGATGCTCTCTGAAGGGTTCCCTCTGAGCTGTCATAGCTGTACAGCTGTGTCTGTCCGTCAACCAGACAGTAAATATAATAGATATCAGCTGATGGATCTGCTGAATCAAGTCCTGGAGAGATAAGCTCTTCGTATCCCTTCAGCATAACCTCTGTTCTGCTGTCAACAACTGCACTTGCCTCATTAGCTTCAGTTTCAACTGCCTCTTCTGCAGGAGCAGCTTCCTCAACTGGTGCAGCTTCCTCAACCGGAGCAGTCTCCTCAGCTGCAGTAGTTTCTTCAACAGCGGCCTCTGTCTCTGCAGCCTGTGTCTCTTCAACTGCTGCAGCCTCTGTATTTAATTTCTTAAGTGCATGTATCTTATTGTCTCCTAATGACAGCTCTACCATCTGGTAGCCATCAGGAACCTGGAAATCAGCAGGGAAATCAATAACTATATAAACCTTATTATTAGCTGTAACATATGTAAGCTTAGAGAAGCCTACGCCGTCATTTAACACATAATAATCAGACTCATCTGTTTCGAGATTCTTAAGAACAAATACTGTTGTATCACCATGTGTGAATGCATCAACATCAAGGCCCTTATAATTAACTCTTGTTAATTCGAATCCTTCCAGGAGCTCAAGACCTGCGATCTCGTCATTCCATACGACATCGCCATTGTCATTAAGCATACGAGGATAACGGATCATATAAAGCTCTGTCTCATTTACAGTTGTATAGAGTCTGTCTTCCTCTGAGAGCTCAGCATAATCAGTGCTGCCATCTGTAAGAACTGTTGTATTCTCTGCTACAGTGGTCTCTTCCTCAGCCTGTGTTTCCTCAACTGCAGCTGCATCCTCAGCTGCCGGCTGTTCTTCTACATTTGCTGTATCTTCTGCAGCAACCTGTGCAACCGGTGTTGCTACAGGAACGCTGCTGTTATCTGCGGCTGCCTGGCTGTTGTCCGTCGTGGTCTGGCTGGCATCTGCTGCAGTCTGACTGTTATCAGCTGATGAAGTATCACCGATCACATCAACCTGAATCGTATATGATGAGCTAAGCTCAGTTCCATCATATGAAGCAATGCTTGTAGGTGAAACGGTAATGTATCCTGTTCCTTCTGAACCAGCTGTTACAGGAATCGTTGTTGATCCATTATCAAGCCATGCACTTGTATTTCCATCAACAGAAACCGTTCCTGATGCAGACCAGTCAACTCTTCCGGCTGCATTATCTGCAGACACGGTTATATATCCGGTTTCACCCGGCTTAAGAGCCAGATACGTGGTATTGACGCCATACGAGCCATCAACCGCTTCGCCTGCAAATGAAGTGACACATATACTGCTTGCCAGCATTGCAAAAGTAATTAATCCAGTTAATATTTTGCTTGTATTTTTCATGTTCATTTCCACCTTATTTCGACATAATATAATTTTTAATTGCTATATAATCAAGTGCTGAAATCTTGCCATCTCCATTCATGTCCGCCGCACTTAGATTTTGTGAATCAGTTATGACCTTAGTCTCCATTATATGATTCTTGATCGTTATATAATCCAGAGCTGAAATCTTACCATCGCCATTGGCATCTCCGCGAAGTATATCACCGTCAGTCTCTGAGGATGTATTATCCGAATCAGCATCATCTGTAATGTTCAGTCTGTTGCCGACTACAGTATTAACGTATAATGTGCAATCCTGCGATGCGGTCACCGCGATCTTATACGTTCGCACGTATCCGGTCTGACTGGTAACACTAAGACTTATATCATTACTTCCTGCATAGATAGCATACGAATCATATCCATTGTATGTCGCCCACTTCGGAACAGATATACTGAGCGTCGTATCACCGGTCATGGTCATGGTATAGTTTCTGTTGGCCATTGAAAATTCCGGCTCAAGTCCTGTAGCCTGCATGTCAGTAAAATAATAATTGTTAAGCTTATCGTCATAAGCAGGCTCTGTCACAGGAATGTCAGGCATGTCCTCATAAACAGGAATTCTGAATTCCAGTGCCGCATATGTGCTGTCAGACAACTGATTTCTTAACAAATACGATGCCTGCTGTGCTGCTACAACAGCTGTAGCATACTGATGATATAACCCATCATAGCCATTCGTTACATTGAACTCTCTGTAATAATAAGTATCCTGGCCATTTGAGATATAGCTGTCAGCATACCAGGTAGCTCCATTTACCAGACATTTGTAAACAGAATCCCATCCAGCCGAGATAGCATATTCAAATCCATTTACCAGAACATTGTTATTGTCCGAGCCCGTAGCTCCTATGTCATAGAAGTTGTAATAGCCGTCATAGACCGTGCCATCATCAGCTACATAATAGCCTGTTGCCAATGGAGTCTCTCCTGACCAGCCCTGCTCTACAATGATTGTTGCTGCTAATACAAATGGACTCACGCCTGAATACTGCGCTGCCTCCATCAATACTGCCACATAATCGCCGCCTAATCTGACATCATTCTCATCAGATTTATTAGGTATATATCCATCGGCTAAGAAAGATCCATTTACCATGCTTCGTAGATCGTCAAGGGTCTGGCTACTCGAATACGACTGTCTCATGAACATATATATATCCGTTGTATTAAGGAAATTCCTAGGATCTATATAATATTCTATTACTTCCCTGGATGCATAAGTGAAGAATCCTTCTGAGAAGGCCCACTCTCCTGTATCCCAGTCATAATTCTCATACCATCCGTAGCTCTCATCATACATGGCTCTCCAGGAATTAGCCGAGCTGGACGATACCTTCTTGCCTACTTCTTCATCAACAACGGTCTCATAGTCAAGTCCTACATAATCTGCAGTAAACTTATAATTAGGATAAACCGCATGTATAGCTCTGAGATATGGCTTGTAGCTCTCAGGAAACTGGCTGATTGATGCTTCGAACTCGGCATCACTCTGCACATAACCAGACCATGCCGGTTGATCGCCCAGTCCTAAGGCCTCTATCTCGCCTTCACTCCACTCATCCTTAGCAGTAGTTTCCTCTTCGTATGACTCCGGCTCAACAGTGGTCGTCTCTTCCCGCGTATCTGCAGATGTCTCGGCTGTATCTTCCGAACCCTGTATGCTGCTAACAAAATCAGCTCTTACATATCCCTGGGTTCCATTATATGAAAATGCATACCAGACATCGCCGTTATCATCTGTCACAGTTTCACTTGATGAAATCTTTTGACCCGAAGATACACTGCCCAGCACATCATAATCTGTTCCAGGTCCGCTGCGCACATTAACATAATCATCAGTTATGCTGTACTCATCCGCATGCGTATATGTCGTCATGAGTGGTGATACAGACACTGCGGATATGCCCAAAACAGTTGCCAGCACAAAAGCACAAAAGCGGATTTTATCCGCCCTTGTACTGTGTATCATGGGCAAAATATGTTTAAATATTTTTTTCATATGCATTCCCCTTATGTCGCTGGGAGGCATTATAAGTTAAACGCGGATTCATTATAATATTTTTGTAATATTTTTGTCAAACATTTTTCAGAAATTATCTATATTTCCTATAAATTGCATAAAATATCATAATCAATCGGTTCCAGACTGCCGCGATGTCACGACATTTGCCAAATATTCATACCTGGCATAGACACGTCTCTACTTGCAGTCATTAAACATTTTTGACAGATGAGGGATGATATCATCAATATTGATATTAGTTGTATTGATGCACATGTCGTAATTAGACTTATCTCCCCACTTCTGTAATGTGAAGTCAGAATAGTAGCTGGATCTGTTCTTATCAACTGACTTAATATGCTTCTCTAATTCCTTATCAGTGAAGTTCTCGCCTTCAGGCGCTCTGTCCTTGCAGCGCTGCATCTTGCTGTCCATGTCTGCATAAACAAATATTCTGAAGAGCTGAATATTCTCAACATCCTTAAGAATATAATCTGCGCAGCGTCCGACGATCACACATGATGACTTAGTAGCCATATTAGTGATAACCTCTGTCTGTGCCTTGATGATATTCTGCATCTGCTGAATCTGATATTCGTTTCCGATAGACATGCCTACTGGAAATGTAGTAGGAAGCATGTAGCTGATCTTATTTTCTAAGATTTCCTGAACATATTCCTTAGAAAACTTCGTCTCTTCAACAATCTCAGAAAGAATCTGCTTGTCATAATATGCATAACCTAATTCCTTGGCCAGTTTATATCCTAATTCACGTCCGCCTGAGCCAAATTCACGTCCAACTGTAATTATTGTATTCATATCTTTTCCTCACTTATCTTCTTATTTACTCTGCGAATCTCTCTATCAGCTGCCTTGATAACTCTTCTAGGAAGCGGCGCATCGTCGGACTTATCCTTGTCGGAATCCTTCGAATAAATATTCTCCACTATCTCCACGAAGATATAACAAGCCCCACAGATAGCCAGAAATGCAACTATCACCTTAAACAAAAAACGAAAGAATTTCATCATTAAGCCTCCTTCGATTCCTTCAAAATCTTTCTAAATTTTAAACAAAATAGTATGTAACGTCAATGCGTTTTATGTAAAATCCGGAATGCCTACAAAATGTGACTGCCTGCATCTTTCTAGGAGCAAGAAATTCTCTGCCGGTATATTTAAAAGAGCTGCCGGTTAACGGCAGCTCTAACGATTAATTGATATTTACTTTTATTTTTTATTCAACTCATTCACACGAGCAAGATCCGCGTATTCATTTGCACGTCTTGCTCTGTTTCAAGTGATGATCTGATTACTTACGGCCAACAAGCACGTCATCCAGTGGCTTGCCTGCTGCTGCTCTGAACTTATCATCCTTAGCCTTAACACGTGCAGGCTTAAAGAGAAGCATAAGTACAAGACCAACTACACCGGCTATGCCGCATACGATGAATACAGCTGTCTTGCCCATTGATGTAGCGATGAGCATTGCGATAACCATAGGTCCAATTGCATTAAGTATATTAGCTATAGGATTAACAACTGAGAATACGCTAGGGAAATCCTCAATTCTCCAGTACTGAACTGCTGCTGAAACTGTGAAGTTAGATGAAGCACCCATGAACATAGCAAGAAGCAGTAAGCTGATAAACAGTGCTATAGCATTGTCAATAGCACCGAGGATACCAGATGCAATCATGCAAAGCATAGAAATTATAAGTGACTTTCTGGTACCGAACTTAGTATCAACAAGACCAAATACATAGCTTCCGATGATACCGAAGATAGCGATTGCCATCATAACGCCTGTATATCCGCCGATCCATGCCAGATCCTCAGCATAAGGAGTAATAATAGCATTAGTCTGTGTCATAGCACCAACTGAGAACATAAGAAGTAATCCGCAAGGAATCGAGATAAGCCAGAAATCAGCTGATCCCATTGTATGACCTGTAGTCCATACTGATGTTCTTCTGTTTTCTTCTTCAGCCTTCATCATAGCATTGGCAACTTCAGGAGTGATAGACTTATCATTATCACGGTAGCATCCGCATAATTCTGGGAAGTCCTTGATAAGAATAATACCGATAATAAGGCCAACTACGATTACGATAAGATATGGAATAAATGCTGTTGCAGATGTTGCCTGAGCAAACTGTCCTGAAACAATTCCTTCAGCTGCTGCCGCGTCAGTTCCGGAAGCAATGAGCTCACCGATCTTAGCTTCTGCCTGTGTACCCATGAGTGTACCATATTTAGCAAAATATCCCTCAGCGAAGAATCCGATGATACCATTACCGATTGGGTAAGCAAATGTTACGATACCCATAACAGTTCCTTTTCTTCTAGGGAACCAGATACCAACGAGTACTGAAAGTATCCATGTACCATAAAGAAGAGAAATAACTGTTCCTAAACCGTAAACGATAAGCCATGCTGTTCCCGGCTGTAAGAACATAATGCCCAGAAGGCATAAGATTGTGATTACGCCGAAGATAACACCGAGTGTCTTCCAGCTCTTGATCTTACCAGCCTTGCTGGAGATAGCCAGCTGAACGACGATACCAACTATTGATGCTACTGTATAAATAGTTGAAAGTGTCTGTGAGCCTCCATAGAGATCACTAAGGATGTTAAGTGGATAGTTACCGATGATCAGATAAGCAAACATACCTGTTGCTGCCCAGAGCATGAGCATCCAGCCTCTGAATCCGAATCCAATTGATTTCTTTTGTTGCATAAATAAACCCTCCCTATAAGTTAATCAATTAATTCGGTAGACTTATAACACAGTTTTATAAAAAACGCAATACAGTTAATATTCTTGTAAAATTTTGCCGCAAAAACCTAAAATATTTAAAAATATGTTATATATCATATTTCTTTTTTTCTGAATTTAAACTGTGTCAGCACAACTGCGGCGAACATGAGAACGCAGCCGATCAGTTCTCTTCCTGACAGGGTTTGATTTAATATTACCCAGCCCGAGAGTGCTGAGAAAACTGATTCAAGGCTCATGATGATTGATGCGATGGTCGGATTAAGATTCTGCTGACCTAATATCTGCAGCGTATAGCCCAGGCCGCAGCTGAATATTCCCATATACAAGAGGCTGATCCAAAGTTTGCCTGATGCAAATACTGTTAGCCATGCGCCGAAGCCGCCTTCATAAGGCATAATCTCGAAAATTATAGCCAGAATCGTGGATATTACCGCGCAGGTTAAAAACTCCATGCCTGACAGTCTGAGTCCGTCCAGATCCTTGCCAAACTGGTCGATCGTGATGATCTGAAGTGCGAAACCGACTGCGCCGCACATCAGCAGAAGATCTCCCGATGAGAGCGTAAACTCGCCATTAATGCACAGAAAATACAGACCCACCAGCGCCAGCACTACAGAGATCCAGACATTAAGTCCTGGTTTATTTTTGAAAAATAATCCAAGGATAGGCACGATGACGATATAAAGCGCCGTGACGAAGCCTGCCTTGCCGGCTGATGCTCCAGCATTCATCGCGATCTGCTGCATATTAGTGCCGATAGCAAGAAAAATACCGCAGATTATTCCTACAACTATCTGCCTCCTGGCCAGCGAGCGACTGGCAGGGCGTCTGGATATTCCTATGCGGTCAGCAAATGTCAGTGTGCAGATAAGCACAATCAAGCCGCCCATATACATTCTGGCAGCATTAAAAGAATATGCTCCCAGAAGCTCGCCGCCGATGCTCTGGAAAACAAAAGCAACTCCCCAAACCAGAGCTGCTACAAAAAGGAAGCCTGTGCATATAGAACTGCTCAACTTCATAACCGTCTTATCATTTTTATTTTGCATCTTCTTCATGGATAAACTACCTCCATTTCTTCATCTTAATTCTCAAGCCTGGAGAAGAACTCCTGTGCCTCGATGACATTTCTGCCGATCTCGGCCTTTAGTTCATCTATTCCCGCAAATTTCTTCTCAGGCCTGATAAATTTATAGAACAGAACTTCTATGGTCCTGCCATACAAGTCGCCATCATAATCTAAAATAAAGGTCTCCACTGAGCGAAACTCTCCATCATCAAATGTGGGTCTGCAGCCTACATTTGTGATGCTGATATATGCCCTGTCATCAATAAGTGTTCTGGTGGCATATACCCCGTCCCTCGGAAGAATCTTATCATGGGGCACGATCTGATTGATAGTAGGAATTCCGATGGTCGATCCCAGGTGCTTGCCATGAAGCACCTTCTCGCATACACTGTATGGTTTGCCCAGCATGTTGGTTACGTCTTCCATATGCCCCAGGATGATCTCTTCCTTGATCACGGTAGAGCTGACCTCCACTTCTTCATCTCTGTCAGACGGACGATACATGACCTTATCCATTGCCCTGACGATGAAGCCGTATCTGCGGCCCAGCTCGACTAATGTCTCAACGCTTCCGCTTCTGTTGCGGCCGAAGTGAAAATCCTTGCCCACGACAATTACCTTGACACCTAATTTGTCTACCAGGATATCCTTTACGAAGTCCTCAGGTTCCATATTCATGGTCGTTTTATTAAACGGAAATTCGATAAAATAATCTATCCCATCAGGATACGAATAAACCTCCCTCTCATCATGGGTCTGAATGGTTCTGGAGCCGTCGTCCTTAATCACCTGCCCCGGGTGAATGTCGAAGGTAAATATAACCGTTTTATACTCAGTATTCTGGCTATCCTGGAACTCGGCATTATCTTTAGTCGTACCAGCAGATTCAGAATTGTCAGCTGAGTGCATCCTGGTGATAATATCGTCGTTTTCTTTCTTAGTTTTACTGATATCATCATCCGAACCGGCTGTCAGCTGCAAATCGCCATTTTTAATGGCAATCGCGGTATCGAACAGGAGCCTGTGACCTATGTGGCTGCCGTCGAATTTGCCGAGGGTCACAATCGTATTATCTAATTTTAAATCACTAATATCTCTAATTATTTTCATTATTTCTAATTCTGTGTCATAACACATTCAGATGGTTCTGACACATATTTACTGATACATAAGCTTCAAAATGATCCATTTACGACTCATTTATACTGTCATATTTTTTTACCTGACATTGATCATCCTTGCTATATGTAACTTATTTAGTCGATATATGTCACTAATAAATATCTTCTCAAATTATAAGTAAATAGATTGGCAGACTTTTATATATCCCGGAACATCTTCACACATTTAAGGCAATCATCGCGGCCAGAATATTTATATAGTGCATAAAACTCTCCTGCCTCGTCGTATATCCTATAGATCTGACCATCTGCAGCTGTGTTCATAAATGCCGCATCCGTAATATCGTCGCGGTACATATAGTTACCGTAAACCAGCTTCCTGACTGAATCATTCTTAACGACTGCGCTGTCATATATTTCCAGAAATGTATCGGCTGGAATCATATGATCCTCCAGGGTGCCGGCGGCGGCATATTCTGCAGCCTGGTCAAGGGTGATAGCTGTAGAAAGATCCAGCCCTGATGCGCAGATTCTCTCGAGGCTGTACATACATGCCGGGATATTCAGCCGTCGTCCTATATCCTCACACAGGGTTCTTACATATGTTCCCTTAGAACAATGCACGGTGAAGTCGGCAAATATCAGATCATCGCTGACAGAGATGTCATAAATCCTATAAATAGTGACGGCACGCTTCTCACGGGCTATCTCGACACCCTTGCGGGCAGCATTGACTAGCTTGACGCCGTCAACCTTAAGCGCGCTGTACATAGGAGGAAGCTGCATTATCTCGCCCTCGAAACTTAAGATTGAATCAATGATTACATGCTTCATTGACCCAATTATAGTTTCTGAAATGCTCTCTGCTTCTGACCTCTCGCCGCGATCGTTCTGCTGCGGCTCTCTGGCAAGTGCCTGCAGCCTGCTTCTGACTTCATCATCACTGATCTCTTCCAGAACTTGGCCTGACATGTCCTGAGTATCTGTATATCTGCCGAACATCATCCGACATCTGTAGGTCTTATCAGTATCTGTCAGCTGTCCTACCAGCTTGGTTGCCTTGCCGATGCATATGGGAAGGACGCCTGTTACATCAGGATCCAGTGTGCCCGTGTGCCCTACCTTCTTCTCGCCTGTCAGCTTCCGTATAACGTATACAGCATGAAAGGATGAGTATCCCTTTTCCTTATATATATTTATTACTCCGTTCATATCCGATACCCACTCTCATGTATACCTTTTTCAATCATCCATAGTCAGGAAAATTCATAGCCATGCAGAATTCTGTTATATGAATCTGCCACTGTATGTCTATCTTCATACTTAAACATCGCAAAGCCTCTTCTTCAAAGCTCTGCTTTTACTCATTGAGTTACCTCACCACATACAAACCGCATTTTGTAAATATAAATTGCGTTGCCCACGCTCAGCGACGCATAAGCCAGCTTACATCTTCTCAAGTTCCTTGCCGATCTCTGCCAGCATGGCATCCATGCAGTCCTCGCGCTGGCCTGTGAGGGTGCAGCCCGCAGCCTTAGCATGACCGCCACCGCCAAATACTGCGGCTATCCCATTAACATTGAAATCACCGCTGCTTCTTAATGAAAACTTGTATTCTTCTTCACCTGTCTGATACTGAAATACCGAGCAAATAACACCCTTAGTCTGGCGCAGCTCTGAAACGATCGCATCCAGTTCCTTAGTGCTTACATGAAACTCCGCCATCTTCTTGGTCGTGATATATGAGTAAATAACCTGACCATCATATGCCAGCTCGCTGTGCAGCATGCCATATCCCAGGATCCTGGTTTCATTCCATGACTTAGAATAGAAGGCCTCGTCGATTATCTCGTCCGTCTTCAGACCATACTCCATCAGATTGGCCGCTATTCGCATAGTCTCAGGAGAGGTGCTGGAGTATTTGAACACTCCAGTATCCGTCACCATGCCGGTATAAAGGCAAGTCGCGATATCCTTATCTAACCGGCTTGTATCAAGACAGCCATATAAGACCTCGCAGGCTGAACTGGAATGTCCGAATATATGATTAATATCAGCATATCCGTCATTGGACTCATGATGATCGATGCAGATGGTCTGGCCAGCACTCTCAAAATATCTCTGTGCCTTACCTAATCTGTCCAGCGTCGAGCAATCAAGGCTTACGAAGAGATCATAGGTCTTGTCCTTATCATATGCACTGTTAACCGCATCGAAATTCTTCAGGTATCTGAACTTCTCGCCGGGTGCCTCCAGATACAGATCAACGTCAATCTCAGGAAAATTCTTCTCAATATAGTTGTATAAAGCCAGAACAGAACCTATACAGTCTCCGTCTGGCTTTATGTGACCTGAGATAACGACTGAATTAATATCTTTCAAATAATCGTCAATCCTCATTGTGTTTAGTAACCTCATCGATTTTCTTCATCATGGCCAATGCATCCTCAATAGATGTGTCCATTATGAAATTAAGTTCAGGTGTATTACGAAGGTTCAACCTGTGAGCCAACTCCCTTCTGATAAATCCTGAAGCGCTCTTTAATCCCTCAGCTGTAGACTTCCTGTCATTATCATCACCCATGACAGATACATAGACCTTACAAGTCTTAAGGTCTGTCGCAACCTCAACAGCTGATATGGAGGTCAGCGGATGAATTCGGGGATCCTTCACATCCCGGATGATGCCCGACAGCTCACGCTGAACCTCATTATTAATTCTCATATTCTTTATAGAATTCTTTCTCATATCTTTATTCCCGTAACTGCCCGCAGCCTACTTGTTTCTAACGCCGCCCGTTTCTTAAACGAAACTCGTCTTGCAAGCGGCTCCCGCCGGCAGTCCTTCTTCCGCTTATGCGCATCTGCCTACAATCAGTTCGCATACAGCATTTATCTTCTCGGCACCTCTCTCATCTCGTAAGCTTCCATGATGTCGCCTTCCTTGAATTCCTGGAAGTCCTTCAGCGTGATACCGCATTCGAATCCTGCCTTAACCTCCTTAGCTTCATCACTGAATCTCTTAAGAGTAGCAACAGAGCCGTCATAGATCTGATTATCATCACGCATAAGTCTGATCTTAGAATCTCTCTTAACCACACCGTCCGTAATATATGATCCTGCGATAGCACCCGTGCTGGAAGACTTGAAGATCTGACGGATCTCGGCATGACCTGTGATAACCTCTTCAAATACTGGCTTCAGCATGCCCTTCATAGCCAGCTCAACATCGTCGATAGCGCTGTAGATTACATTATATGAACGCATATCCACCTTCTCATGCTCGATAACATTACGGGCAACCGCATCGGCAGATACGTTAAACGCAATGATGATGGCATTAGAAGCCGAAGCAAGGATAGCATCACTTTCATTAACATTACCAACGCCTGAGTGGATAACCTTAACATTAACCTCGTCATTAGACAGCTTCTCGAGACTCTCCTTCAGTGCTCCAACAGAACCCTGAACATCGGCCTTAATAATAATCTCCAGATCCTTAACATCGCCAGCCTTCATCTGATCGAATACATCCTCCAGATTCATCTTAGACTTAGTTCCTGCGATAAGCTTCTTCTTGTTCTCCTCGATGAATACCTGGGCAAATGATTTGGCTTCCTTATCGCTGTCAAATGCTACGAATACATCACCGGCATTTGGCACGCAGCTCATACCTGTGATCTCTACAGGAACTGACGGACCGGCTTCCTTAACCTTCTTGCCCTCAGCATTGGTCATAGAACGTACACGTCCGTAGGACTCGCCCATGGCAACATAATCGCCTACCTTAAGAGTACCCTTCTGAACCAGCAATGTGGCAACAGAGCCGCGGCCCTTATCCAGCTTGGCCTCGATAACAAGGCCTCTTGCCTTTCTGTTAGGATTAGCCTTAAGATCCAGAATCTCTGTATCCAGAATAACCATCTCCAGGAGTTCCTCGATACCCTGAGCCTTCTTAGCAGATACAGGGCAGAATATGGTCTCGCCGCCCCATTCCTCAGGAATAAGACCCTGATCTGATAATTCCTGCTTAACCTTATCAATATTTGCACCCGGCTTATCAATCTTATTAACGGCTACGATTACATGAATGCCTGCTGCTCTGGCATGGCTGATAGCCTCCAATGTCTGAGGCATAACACCGTCATCGGCTGCAACAACCAGGATAGCAACGTCAGTTGCCATGGCACCACGAAGACGCATAGCAGTGAAGGCCTCGTGTCCAGGCGTATCCAGGAATGTGATCTTCTCTCCGCTCGGCAGAGTTACCTGATAAGCACCGATATGCTGAGTGATGCCGCCGGCTTCCTTAGCGATAACATTCGTATTACGAATTGCATCCAGAAGAGATGTCTTACCATGGTCAACGTGACCCATAACACATACTACAGGAGGACGCTTAACCATCTTAGACTCGTCTTCTTCCTCTTCCTTAAGGAGCTCCTCGATGTAGTCAATTACCTCTTCATGCTCGCAGATGATATCCATATCAAGGGCGATAGCCTCAGCTGATTCGAAATCAAGAATATCATTTACAGTGAGAACCTTGCCCTGAAGGAACAACTTCTTAATAAGTGCAGATGGCTGCATCTTAAGCTTGTCTGCAAAGTCCTTAAGAGAGATGGTATCAGGAAGTGTGATAACCTTGATCTCTTCTTCCTGCTTAGGCTTAACCTCCTGCTGCTTCTTAGTAAGAGCCTTCTCGTTCTCGAAGCGCTCGAACTTATCGCCTCCCTGCTTCTCGAACTTGCCCTTCTGGGTTCTGCCGCCCTTGCCTTTTCCCTTAGAATCAGCCATTACAGGTGCAGCAGCTGCAGGCGCATTATTTCTGTTCTTATTTCTGTTATCACGGCCGAAATCCCTGGAATCCTTATTCTGGCCTGGTGCATTAGCTCTGTCTCCTCGCTGTGCGCCCTGTCCCTGGAACTTGCCGCCTTTATTCTGGTTATTACCGCCTGTTCTGTCATCACGTCTCTTATTCTGAGAGCGGTCATTATTCTTGTTCTGATTATTGCCGCGGGACTTATTAATCTGAAGGTCCGATACATTAACAGTACCCTTCACGATCTTCTCGCGCAGAGACTTAACAGCCTCCGACTCCTTAGGCTTATCAGCCGGCTCAGGGGCAGGCTGGATCCTTCCCAGAATCTTCGTGCGTCCCACCATCTTAGGTGCCTGAGCGTTTCCTTCAGCAGGCTTGTCAGCCTCGGCTGGTGCCTGAGCTGCCTTCTCACTAGCTGCCTGAGCCTCTTCCTGAGCCTTTTTAGCAGCTTCCTCAGCTGCTAATCTGTCAGCTTCCTGCTGCTCCTTAGCCTTCTGCATTTCTAAGAGCTCGTCATCAGGTATTCTGTCCCTGGCAGGTATACGCCGTGCAGGATTCGGCTTCTTAACAGCCGGCTTCTCAGCTGCAGGCGCCTTGTCCTTAGAAGCTGGCTTCTCACCAGCGCTCTTCTTAACACCAGCCTGCGGCTTCTTAACATCATCTGCCTTCTTCTTGCCCTTTAATGAAACAGCATAATCAGGATTAAAGACTGTAGAAAACTTCTTTTTCTTAACAGGTGCAGCATCCTTGCTCTTGCCTGCATCCTCGGCTGCCTTCTTCTCAGACTCAGAACTTCTCTTTTCAGCAGCTTCCGCATCCGCCTGCTTGTTAATAAAATCAGGCACAGCCACAGCCTTAGGAGCGGCAGACTTGCTGCCATCTGAAGATGTTGCGAAATGCTTTCTGACATTCTGTATCATCTGCTCCGGAATCGCGCTGGTGGGAGTAAGGTCTGCATACCCTTTGGTATTCAAAAAGCCTATAATTGCGTTGCTGTTAACGTTCAGTTCTTTTCCCAGTTCGTGAATTCTCAATATTATCCCTCCCGTAAAATGGAAATGAGTCTGTCTGCAAAGCCCTTATCAAGGATGCCGATGCTGGCTCTTTCCTGCTTACCTGTACATCTGCCGAGTATAAGCTTGTCACAAGCATACTCAATCCTTATATCCCGGTAGGTACACATATCATGAAAATGTTTTTTTGTATTATCAGAAGCATCCGCCGCGATTATCACCAGACAGGCGCTTCCGCTCTTTATCGCTTGTTCTACCTGAAACTCACCACTGACCGTCTTACCGGCCTTAGTCGCGAGCCCCAGCAGTTGTATGAATCTGTTATTCATCATATTTGCTATCATTCAATAAGCAAATGCTTATCACTCTTCGACCTCTGTATCATCCACAGGTTCTTCCTCAGCAGGAGCTTCCTCTGATGGCACATCCTCTGAATATTCTTCTGAATATTCCTCGTGCTCAGCGTCCTCAGCATCCTCATATTCCTCTTCAGAATAGCCCTCATAGTTGCCTTCATAAATCTCCTGAAGGATATCTGCGGCCTGTGTCTCGTTAAGAATATCAATCTTAAAGCCTGTAAGTCTGGCTGCCAGCCTTACGTTCTGGCCTTCCTTACCGATGGCCAGTGAGAGCTGCTGATCAGGAACGATAACGGTAGCTGTCTTCTCCTCGTCATCTGCCAGAACCGTGATAACCTTAGCAGGGCTCAATACATTCTGGATGAGAAGTGCAGGATCGTCAGACCAATTGATGATATCGATCTTCTCGCCCTTAAGCTCTGATACAACAGTATTAACTCTCATGCCGTTTATGCCGACACATGCTCCAACCGGATCAACATCAGGATCATTTGACCATACAGCCATCTTAGTACGGCTGCCTGCCTCACGGGCGATAGCCTTGATCTCTACTGTTCCGTCCTGGATCTCTGTTACTTCTGATTCGAAGAGCTTCCTTACCAGCTCAGGATGGGTTCTGGAAACTAATATTCTGAGGGACTTTCTGCTGTTCTTAACCTCCAGAACATAGACCTTCAGTCTCTCATTGATGCGGATCTTCTCGCCCTTAACCTGCTCGTTCTCGTTCAGAATACCGTCGGCCTTGCCCAGGTTGATAACGATATTATTATCATTGATACGCTGCACGATGCCGGTAACAACTTCCTTCTCCTTAGACTGGAATTCCTCGAATACATTGTCCTTCTCCTTCTCACGAAGGTTCTGAAGCAGGACGTTCTTGGCATTCTGTGTCGCGATACGGCTGAAATTCTTATCCTGTGACGCAAGTCTTACTGTGTCGCCTAACTGGCAGCCAGGATAGATCTCTCTGGCATCTTCAAGTGAGATCTCAGTAAGTCCATTTATGACTTCCTCTACAACAGTCTTCTCGGCATATACGAAATACTCGCCTGTTTCTTCGTCGATCTTGGCAAATACATTCTCAGCAGCGAGGATAGAATCCTTATCCTTCTTGTACTGCTGCTTATATGCTGTAACGAGAGAACTCTCAATCGCAGAAAGGATGGATTCCTTGCTGATGTTCTTCTCTTTCACTAAAATATCAATTGCTTCCATTAATTCACTGGCCATTGCTGATCTCCTCCTGATTTGATCACGTCATCTTATATTAAAAAGCGAAATACTGTTTTATTACTGAAATATTCTTGCGGGGGATTATAATCTCCTCCGGTTCCTCAGGTCCGATATCCAGAACCACATTCTCATTATCATACCTGAGCAAATCTCCGATGAATTCCTTGACGCCGTCGATGGGCTTATATGTATGTACCTCGATAGGCTTGCCTATGTTTCGGATGTAATCCTTCTCCTTCTTAAGTGCCCTGGTAAGTCCTGGGGAACTGACCTCAAGAATATATGCATCCTTTATAAAATCCTCAGCATCTAACCTAGCCTCAAGGGCGCGGCTTATGAGTTCACAATCGTTTACGCCGATGCCGCCTTCCTTATCTATATAGGCTCTCAGGTACCAGTCGGATCCTTCCTTAACATACTCCACGTCAACAAGCTCGAAATTATTAGCTTCCATCAGCGGCATTAATAATTCTTCAGTTTTCTGCTCTATACCCTGTTTTGTCATAATTAGTCTCTACACAACATTTAAGCGGGCCGAACGGTCCGCTTAAAATTAATTCCTATAAGTTACTGACATATGCTAGCACGAGACATAGTAAAAGTCAACTGATTTCGCGTCATTTGCGATGGTTTTGCGCGGATTTTGCGCAGATCTTCGCCGCATTTTCGCGAAAGTTTGGGGCAAATGTCTGCCTACTCCTTAATTTCTTCATCCTCTTCGATGATCTTATTAGTCTCAGCTCCGATATTATGCCTTAACTGTTCCATCAGGTCATCTCGCTGGCCTTCGTAGGCGGCGCCTGTCTCTGGCTGCAATATGGTATCATCTGCGTCTGGCCGACTCTTATCACTGTCAGCGTCCTTCTGATTTAACGGCACTGTATACTCGCCGCTGTCAGATATGCCGCTCTCATCATCCGCCTCACCGAGTTCCTCTGCATTAAACATCACAGTCTCATCAATATGAACTGTATTATCGATATCCGCATCCGAATAATCTGGAGACCTCCTGCCGTCTGCTGAAGATTTATTGCTGTCCGACCTGTCATTTTCTATCCTATCGGCTTCTGTTTTATCAGAAATATGATGACTTGTGCGGTGAGATGACGGCTCTTCTTCCGCTGTATGGTGAGAGGTGTGATGAGGCGACAGTTCACCATCCGCTGCATGATGAGGGGAATTCTGAGACGGCTCCGTTGCAGGAGCTGTGCCAGCGCTCACCGGCTCTGTCTTAATCTCCTTAGACTTAACGGCCTCCACCTTCACCTTGCCCGTTTCATTAGAGCACTTAGCTATGTAATAGATAAGTCCCAGGCATAAGAGCACATAAACCATAGGATATGTCTCGTCTACTGCCGCCAGACCGAGCAGGAACAACATGGCTGTAAGGATATATGATATCCTGTCATGCCTGTTCCTGTAGATCGCCACAACAACTGCCGCAATCATCAGGATGATACATACAGAGCCTACGAAGCCTGTCTTATATGCCACCTCCAAATATGTGCAGTGGGAATGGGCATATCCTGTGATCTTCGTGGCCTCGGCAGCCACAGTCTCCTGACCGCTGCCCCATACAGGATAGGCCTGGATCCACTCCATAGACATGTTCCAGATATGACGCCTATTATGAAAATCAGGATCAAGTCCGATGGATGCGACCCAGTTAGTCTTATTAATAACTACGATGGATACGAACAGCGCGAAGTCTACCGCCACCACGATCACGGGCTGGCATATTATCCTTACAACCCTCGCCAGACCCTTAGATACCATCATGATGTCACCTACGATCATGAATGCCAGCATCGCGGCAAATGTGATCTCCTGCGTCAGGGAATCACACTTAACTGCCATGAAAAGGCTGGCTATCATGGCACCGTAATTAAATACTTCAAGCCATTTGCCATATCTGTGTGCGTAAGCTGAGCCGCAGATAGCCATCGGCAGGATATATTCTATACCGCCATTAAAGTTGCCCACCAGTGAGTAGGCCGCATTGCGGTAGTTGCCATAGCTCTCCCACATGCCTATGCCCCAGTAGTGATATACGGTATATATATTGGCCATGCTTATGATGAACAGTATGATAAATGCTATCAGGAGGTATTTCTTAGGGTTGACCTTGAAGAATACTGCTATGTCCATCAGCAGGAATATGCCTGCCAGGCCGTAAGTTCCCAGGGCTGACTCCATATCGCCGCCGTTCATCCTGGTGGAGAATATGAGAACGCCTATGAATCCGATGGCTGCCAGCAGCGCCCAGTTGCCCCTGATGACTGTGAGTGAGCTCACATACAGGAACAGGAATGCCACCACCAGCACTGCTGCGCATACGATTCTGACCGTAGGCAGGTACTCCTGAACCTGCGGTATGATGCGGATCTCGTATGGCAGATAGAATGCCACCAGTGAGACGGCGAAGATAATCATTCCCAGTATGCTGTTTAATATGTCGGTTGTAATCTGTTCTACTTTGTTCATATGTGTTTGTCTGTGTTGATTATGGCAAAAGCTGATGTTCTTGACGGCAAATGTTACTTGCCATGCAATTGCATCAGCTCTATGCCATTATTCATCTTGTGTGAAAGCCTGCCCGTGCTGTGAACCTCGGCGTGCAGCCCCTGCTCGAAAACGCCTTCGCTGACCATTTTCTCGCAGGGAGCTGCGCCGTCCCAGCACGGGAGTCACTGGCTCTCATTCACTGCAATACCGAATCTACGGCATCATTACTTTACTTTCGGTTTCTTCTTATCCTACGCATTGTAGCACCTGAGCCGAGCATAGCGACGATTGCTGCTCCCATGATCATCATCCACATGCCTGCATTGGACTCGTCGCCAGTCTTAGGCTGCTCCTTGTCCTTATAGGTGTTGGTTATCATAGTCTTGTAGCCAGCTGATGCTGTATCTGTTGCAGGGACGCTGGCAGTTGCGGAGGTGTAATTGAAGCCTCCCACTGCGCCTGAGGTCTTATCGTCTGCTGATGTATAGGTTACTGCTACAGTCTTATCCGAGCTGCCGTCTCGCCATGTTACGGATT
>CAVARE010000038.1:0-16928 GCA_963591145.1 Anaerotignum sp.
CGGGGTAGAGCAGTCCGGAAGCTCGTCGGGCTCATAACCCGGAGGTCGCAGGTTCGAATCCTGTCCCCGCTACTATTTTAATATGTTTGCCCCGGTAGCTCAGTTGGTAGAGCAGCGGACTGAAAATCCGCGTGTCGCTGGTTCGATTCCGGCCCTGGGCACTACCTTGAAACCACTGTTGAACCAGTGGTTTTTTTGTTATAAAGCCTCGGACAGTGGCTGGATAGCCAGACGAGCGTGCTCGGATGGCGAAACAGACATTGGACGAGACAGGAGGCATGAGCAGGAAGAGCGAAAGCTCGAACTGCGAATGACTACGAGAATTGCGAGAGCACGAAGTGCGCAGCAATTCTCTTTATAACATAACTATGCTTTTTCTTAATTTTGATATATGGTACCATACATTCAGATGTGCAGAAGAGTTTTATTATTATTTTGTTTAGTAAAGATATTTGACGCGATTGTTTGAATCAGAGGATACCTTGTTTCAGGTAATTTATTTGGCAAAGATATACATCATAATCGGTTTTATGGAAAACTATGATGCTGATCACAGAAAAGTACCGATAAAAAACATATATTTATAGAAAATCTGTGCCTATGACAAATGTTTCGCTGATTCTGGTGGATGTCGAGATAACCACATGAGCAAAAGGAAAGCAACGTAGCAGCGATTTTGCTATACCTCGGCATGCAGAGAAGCTGCCATTGACAGGTTCTCTGTAATCTGGCTGAATAGTTACAAGATTTTCAAGAATAGAAATAAGTAGTGAGAGAAGTTCTTAAAATAGATTGATGGAGATTGTGCTATGGGCAAATATAGCGGATGGAAGAAACGATGGTCATACCTGGATGACTATAAGAAGGGCATGAATGGGCAGTATGTGTATTATGGCACATATTGTAATTTTGTTGGAACAGGTGCTGAATTCAGGAAATATAAAGTAATTTTAGGAGTCTCAGACTTAATTTTGCTTGTATTATTTATTCTGGGCGGATTGATGGATGCCGGGCGTATTTGGAATACCTGGTATGTTGTTATTCCATTTGCACTAGAAGCAGTATCGATATTCCTTCTTCTATGGAAGACTCTGACTCTGATTACAGAAAAAAGCCCGATAAAAACATATATCTATAAGAAATCTGTGCCATGGTTTAAACCCGTAGCATGGGCAATAGGGATAACGGCGGGGATTTCTCTTATAATGACATTTGTTTGTATGATGATTAACTCTGAATATGTTAAGGTCAACGGATGCATATTTTATATGCTCATCAAGGCACTTATGATGGCCTGTGTGATTGTGTATCTTAAGATTATTTCCAAATATAAATTTAATCCTGATACAGCGGAGGAAGCAAGAGAAGCATGAGATTACAGATAAGAAATGCTACAGTTGAATATGGTGCTGAGGTCATTCTTGATAAGGTGAATTTTGAGATTCATGATAAGGAAAAGATCGCTATCGTTGGTAGAAATGGATGCGGTAAGACAACCTTGCTTAAGCTTATTTCGGGGGATATTGAACCCGTGAATCCAGACAGCGATGAAAATTTTGCCATGATAAGAGCAGGCGGTCAGCAGATAGGTTTTCTCAGACAGATTAATTTCACAGATACTGATATATTGGTTGGAAATGAAATAAGAAAGGTATTTGTTCCTATATACGACTGCGAAAGAAGAATGGCAGAGATAGAGGGGATATTGTCTTCAGTAGATCCTGAATCGACAGATGGAATTCGTATCCTTAATGAATATGCTTCACTTCAGAAAAAATATGATGCCTTAGGAGGGCATGATGCTGAGCGGGAGATGCAGGTCATGTTTCAGCAGTTCGGATTCACCATGGAAGATCTTAACCGCCCGATAGGAACATTTTCGGGAGGGCAGCAAACGAAGGTAGCATTTATCAAGCTGCTTCTCAGCAAACCTGATATCTTATTATTAGATGAGCCGACGAACCATCTGGATCTTCCGACTATAGAATGGCTTGAAAATTATCTTAAAAACTACAGTAAGGCAGTAGTAATCGTTTCGCATGACAGAGTATTTCTGGACAATGTCGTATCTGTAACCTATGAGATAGAATATCATAGAGTAAAAAGATATGCGGGCAACTATTCAGCCTTTGTAAAACAAAAGGAAGAGGCTCTGCTCAAGCAGGAAAAGGATTATGAAGCTCAGCAAAAGGAAATAAAGAGATTAAGAGAGTGGATAGAAAAATGGAAGAACACTCCGACGAAGGTTTCTTCTGCGCATTCCAAGGAACGTGCGATTGAGCATATGGAGCTGATTGAAAAGCCGAGAAGATTCGATACAACCACATTTAAGGCTCATTTCTCGCCGAGAATCTCCAGCTATTCTGATGTATTGGATGTAAGAAATCTGTCAATCGGATATGATCACGAGCTGAGTCGTGTTACGTTTCATATGATGCGTGGAGAGAGGCTGGCCATAACAGGAGAAAATGGAAAAGGCAAATCGACGCTTCTTAAAACAATAATGGGCATGATTCCTGCGCTAGGAGGAACATATAAGATAGGTACAAATGTTGAAATCGGATATTATGACCAGCAGAAAGCGGTAATAAATGACGAGGATCCAAACCAGACGATTCTGGATAATTTCTGGGATATGTATCCTAAGCTTACTAATGAAGAAGTGAGAAGTACGCTGGGAGCATTTGCATTTTCGCAGGAAGAGGTTGAGAAGAAGCTGGGACAGCTCTCTGGTGGAGAGAGGGTAAGGCTGGCGCTGTGCAAGATGTTTTATACAAGGCCTAATTTCCTTATTCTGGACGAGCCTACGAACCACATGGATATATTGGGCAAGGAATCTCTCGAGAAAATGCTTAAATCCTATGAAGGAACGGTTCTGTTTGTATCGCATGACAGGTATTTTATAAATGAGATCGCGACAGGCGTATTAAAAATTGGTGAGGAAGAGGAGACTTCAAAAAACAGAGCTGATAATAAAACTGGCAAAGTGAGTGGTAGGAGCAGTTCTGCGGAAATTAGAATTACACAGAGAAGTGCTGCTATGGGCGGTAAGTCTGTTGATAGTACGAAGGCTGGAGGCAATGCAGAAGGCAAATCGTTAAATGGTGAGCTACGTACTCGGTCAAATCAAGAACAGGTAAATAATGCGGCAAAGCTGCAAGGCTATGGCAGATCAGAGGATCAGACCATAAGGTCAGATCAGCAAATCTATGACAGAAAGAATGACTCTGGAAATAAGGAAGGACAACTTATTTCCGAAAATAAGAAAAATCAGATGACGTCAGATAATCAAGCTGTCAGGGGACAGCTGGCGGCAGCAATGCGCGAGAGCAATAATCCGGGTAAGATAAGAGCGAAAATTGAAAGGAAGATAGAAAAGCTGAATCAAAAGCTTGAAGAGAGTGAGAAGGCTGCAGCTCAGATTAAGGAGCAGATAGCGGATCCTGAACTGGCAACAAGATATGAGAAGTTAATGGAGCTTCAGGCAGAACTTGATAAAGAAGAACAGATACAAGAGGAACTGTTAATGGAGATTATGGAGCTGGAAGAGGAACTTCAGCAATAAAATGCATAAAATGCATGCTAAAAGCTAGTCATTCTGCTAAAAAAATAAAAGCTAGTTAAAAATTAGACAATGCTGTGGTACAATACAAAAGTATGTTCAGACCATAAACATTTGCGCGAAATAATGAGCCAAGCGCCCATGCGAAGCGTGGGCATTTGGCGAATATCGCGACAATGAGGAAGACTTGCATAGCAAGACTTCCGAAATGCATGAAATAATGAGCCAAGCGGCCATGCGAAGCATGGACATTTGGCGAATATCGCGACAATGAGGAAGACTTGCATAGCAAGACTTCCGAAATGCATGAAATAATGAGCCAAGCGGCCATGCGAAGCATGGACATTTGGCGAATATCGCGACAAAGAGGAAGACTTGCAAGGCAAGACTTCCGAAATGCGCGAACGTATTAATGACTTTGATGCTCATTGGAATGTGAGCTTACTATATTAATAACAGGCAATAGATGAATATTGTCTGGAGAAGAAAAAAAGAACATAGAGAAAGGTGAGAGAAAATGAAATTAGAAATTATCAGTACATCATTGATTAATGATTACAATGCAACAGGTATTGCTTCTACTGTTACAGCTGCTGAGTACAAGATTGACGGCAAGGCTGAGTCAGTAAAGGCTAAAGATGACGAGGTATTAGTCCTTGTTGTTGATGGCGCTCAGAAAGACCTTATTGCAGGAAAGTCCTACGATGTAAACGATAAGTATGATTTTGTATCTACAAAGGTTTACAGAAAAGCAGGTCCTAGTGCAGCTCCATGGGTTGGTGCTAAGGAAAATGAGAAAGCAACATATTATTTCCGTCAGGCACTGCTGGTTGATGAAGGCAAGATTGATAAGGATTGCTCAGTTGAAGAAGCTATCGTTGGAGGAACATACGATAATAAGGAAGCTGATGGCATCACACTTAATGCAGGCGGCGGACATTTCAATGGAATCCTCATTGATAACGGATCAAAATTCGACATCAAAAATTCTAAATTCTATGCTCACGGTGATGGCGGCGATGACCTGTCAGGCTGGGGCGCAATTATCATGGCTGACAACAAGTCAGAATTAAATATCACAGATACTTATATTGAGACAGAAGGTGCAACAAGATGTTCAATCTATGTTGATAATACTTCTATTGCAAATGTTAAGAATACAGTAATTTATACACAGGAAACACCTGATACATATGATGAATATCAGAACCTGGTACCAGGTATGATGAAGAGAGTTCCATTTGCACTGGGCATGGACGGAACAGTTCGTTCTCTGAATGTTATGGCTGATGGCCAGGGCAAATTCGACAACTGTATCGTTGTTTCAACAAGCTGGGGAACTCTTTCAACAGACTCAGGTACAGCTTATGACATTTGCGGAACATATGCTATCGATGCTAAGAATACCTTCTCAGGTATCGGAACACTCGAAGTTGCTAAGGAAGGCAAGGAATATACAGCTGTTAAGGAACTTAACGGCGTTAAGTATGGCTTCACAGTAGGCGGTTCAGGATATGTAACGTATGCAGATTCTGGCGTTCATAATAGATATGAGAACTGTGAATTCTATTCACCAGACTTCATTCAGATCATGGGATCAGGCAATACAGGATCTTCATATGCAGACTGCTACTTAAATGCAGGTCATACAGCATTCATGACACAGCAGACAGGCGGCGGAACATTTGACTTCACAAATACAACAATTGATACAGTGGATTCATTCTTCCAGATCAAGTCAGGTGCTGCAAATACAGGCTTCTCAAATGTTATCGTTGATAACTGCAAGATTAATTTCTCAGGCACATCAACACGTACAGATGCTGGCATCCTGGTAGAGCTTGTTGAGTCAGATGACGCAGGTAACCCTGGTATTCTTACATATACAATCAATGATTATCCAGAAGAGCCTGTAGCAACTAATTCTTCAGTAAATGATTCTTCTGCTACATTTAAGAATGGCTCATACAAGGGTGATATTTACAACAATATCTACAACTACAAGCAGGTTCTTAATGTAACCCTGGAAAATGCTGAACTGGAAGGTACAGTTTCTGCATCAACTATCATTCATGTTGACCTGGAAGGCAAGCTCGTTCCTAATGGAACAGTTCTGAACGCTTATATGGGATCTAAGGAATATGATCATTGTGATTACCGTGCTGAAAAAGGCGGATACAAGGGAGACTGCAAGATCATCGGACGTTTCAAACATACAGCTGCTCCAATGCTCAACAACCCAATCAATGTAACACTTAAGAATTCTAAGTGGAATGTAACAGGAAATGGATATATCAATGCCCTGACAGCTGATGCAATCACAGATATCACAGCTGCTGCTCCTGCTACAGTAACTGTTAAGGCTCTTACAATCGGCGGCAAGGCTTATGCAGACGGAACATATACAGAAGGCAATGTAACAATCGTTGTTGATTCTACAGAAATTGAAGTTATCGATAATGGTGTATGCGATGCAGGCCAGACATATGGTAATGTTAAGTATGCATTCATCGCTAAGACAACAGATGGCGCATTCGATTCAAAGGCTGTTACAGTTAAGAGACAGAACTACATTGATGGTAACCTGTACTACAAACTGATCCCTGCAGACGGATATACAATCGTATCTACCGCAGCAGAGAAGAGCACAATCGAGAAGAATACTGCAGGCGGCGAGCTGTCAATCTATGACAATGTTCTGTGCCCAGAAGGCAAGACAACAGAGATGGTTCTTAATATCACTGTTTCTAAGTAAGATAGGATAAAAATCCGATTGCTTGCTAGTCAGGAAGGAACAGCCGTGGGAATGCAGACTGCATTATAGAAGCAGACCTCGTGCAGTATCAGGCTGATAATAATCTTGAAACAAAATGCCCTGTTCATCTAATTGATGAGCAGGGCATTTTTAGAAGGGATGGGGATAACGAGTAGAGCTAAATTATTTTGCTGCATAGAACTCGTCTACTGCATCGAAGAAAGCCTTGATGTTTTCAGGCTTAGTCTGCGGCGGAACATCGCATCCTGAGCTGATCCAGAAATTCTTAGAATAACTGCATTTGCTTAAAAGAGCCTTGGTAGCTTCCTTGATTGAATCAACAGTTCCGCCTACGAACTGATTTGCCGGGGAAATATTGCCCATTACAAGAACGTCGGCAGGAGATTTGTCTACAATGTCGGCCATGTCGATGCTGTCACCGAAGTGGTAGGCCTTGGCACCCAGTGAGAAGATTCCGTTGAGCATATGAACAGTTTCATTGCCGCAATTGTGGTAGATTACGATGAAGCTTTCATCCTGGACAGCGTCAATGATCTGTTTAACGTAAGGATGTGAGAACTCATCTGCCAGTGTTGGGGAGAGAATACCTGTAAGCGGCTCAGCCATGATAACGCCATCAGCGCCGCGCTTCTTAAATTCCTTCATATATTCGATGATAAATGCAGTTGATTTTTCCAGAACTGTATGAACCATCTCAGGTTCATCATAGCAGTTGATCATGATCTCGTTAACATTCATGAGTCTGCCGGCCAATGAATATGGTCCGATGCATTCTGCGAAGAGAACCTTATCAGGAACTAAAGCACGAGCCTTTTCAATACCTTCAAGAATAGTAGCTGTCTGACCTGTGCCCATGGCAGGAATCTTAAGCTCGTCGGCCTGCTCAGGAGTTGAGATAAGCTGACCTACGATAGTAGGAATCTCGTTGTCTGAGTGAATTGCTGTGGCACCGAAGGCCTCAGCCTCGGCAGAAAGGTTCATATAGCACTGTGCTGCAGCGACATTATATGTGTCACTTATGAGCTTAACTCCCTGTGCCTGATAGTCGGAATTGGATACCAATTCATTTACTGTGACGCCCTGCATCTGAGCAGCAGGGAATGAGAGGACAGGAAGCGCAGGCTTCTTATCATTTGCAATCATATCCTCAATCCATTTATTCATATTTCTTTTCGACATATTTCTTCTCCTTCGTAAAATAATATTGTACTATTCAGAACCATAAAAAACTGCTTTCTGCGGGATGCCTTTATTCAATCAGAAAGGCAAGCCTTATATTGTCATGCATACGGAAGAATGCATTCTGCGACGCCTAATGGACGTTGAGGCATTTCAGAGCGGACATAAAGCAGAGCAAAAGATATACGCGAAATGTTATTCCGCGCTATATGCAGTGGAGTTGCCAGCGGCAGATTCTCTGTAAGTGGGACTAAATAGTTACATCCTCTTTGTACGGACAGTATAGATGAGAAGAAATGGATGTTCTTCGAAAAAAATAATAATCTATGGTAAAAATTTTGGAATATGATCAAAAAAAATCCCACCTACTCCAAAAGTAGGTGGGAAGAAAAATCAGATTTTAATCCGGATCATTCCTTGGCAACTGCTTCGGCGGTTTCTGCCTCGCTGTCAGTGTCAACTGATTCTGTGATAACTACACGGTCTTCAAGAGCTTCCATTACCATGTTGTATTTGAATTCGCAGTTGGTATATACCCACATGCCGGTTGTGCCTGAAGCTTCCTTGTAAGAATCAACATCATATGTTTCATTATAGCCAGTCAGCTTGAGATATTCCTCGAGAGCCGCATCAAGATCAGCGTCTGTATAGGTGATGCCCTCGTCAACCATGATCTTGTTAACGATCATGGCAATATTAAGATATGAGAGAGCCTCAGCCTGCTCGTAAGCGTCAGTTGATGAATAGCCTAACTGAGAAGCATATGTTTCTGTATCCATTCCGTAGTATGATGCGTAATTGGCCAGATTAGTTGCTGCAAGGTTAACCAGCAGCTGTGCTGTTGTTGTATTGTATCCTGAGATGGAAGTCTTAGATGCGAGAGCTGTCAGCATAGCGCTGTGAAGCTTGTAGGTTTCAAGATAGCTTTTGCTATATTCCTTGAATTCGTCAATTGTTTCTAACTTCTCAGAGAGATATTTCTCAGAGAATTCCTGAACCCATTCATCTGTTAATTCAGGAGTATTTGAAATAGTCTTAGACTGGATAGTTGTTGCAAATGTTGCAGTCTTGCCTGCCAGTCCGTCGATCTGAGTATAGTCATCAGGATAAGTAACAGTAACGTTGACCGTGCTGCCAATTTCCTGACCGATGAGCTGATCCTCGTAACCATCAATAAGCGCGCCAGAGCCTAACTGAAGAGTAACATTCTCATCAGATCCGCCTTCAAATGGCTCATCCTCACCTTCAAGAGTTCCTTCATATGAGATGGTGATGATATCGCCGTCAGCAGTTGTGCCCTCGGTTACAGTTTCATAAGTAGTCTGTCCTGACAGGACTGAGTTGATGTAAGATTCAATGTCGCTGTCGGTTACAGTAACGTCATCCTCTTCAAGCTCAATTGTTGAGTAGTCATCAATTGTTACATAATCCAGGTCATTAAGAACGAAGCTGTATAAAATAAAGGATTCGTCGTCATGACGGATAATAGGCAGATTGTCAATGATTTCGTAAGTATAATCTGTAGTTGTACCATCAATGGTAATAGTTAACTGGCCATCCTCGGCTGTATATGTTCCATCTGTAGCTGTGTCATCTGCATATACAGTAACGGAGCCGTCTTCCTTGAAGTTGTAGATAGTTGTTCCGGCCTGCTTAGCTGTGGCAATAAGGTCAGTCTCTTCAATGATAGAGAGTGAAACGTTAGACTCGCTCTGAGCGTAGTTGGCAATGTAATAGCCCTGAATATCAGCTGTAGCCTCTTCTGTTTCAGCTTCAGCTGTGTCCTCAGCATCTTCAGCGGCAGTGGCATCCTCCATAGCCGTTGTCTCTTCAGCTTCAGCAGCGCCTGTCTCCTCAGCGACTGTTGTTTCGACAGCTTCGGCGCTTGCGGATGCATCCTCAGCTGCAATTGCGTTCATGGAAAATGCCGTAACGGCAGCCATCATAATGGCAAAAAATTTCCTTTTCATGTAAATTCTCCTTTTCTTGTTACCCCTATATTTTATAGCTGTTTGCACAGTTATTAACTGTTGTTTAGTGAGGCAGATTCATTTGCGCCGCGGGTTCAAGTCACAAATAAATCTAACACCTGGTTTAATGTCCGGCCTGACTTGAATTCAGAATTCTATATGCCTTCAGCAGGGCGGCTTGAGTCTTGCCATCTGCAATCTTGCCGCTCATGACGTCGTCAATCAGTGACTCTAACGGAGCTTCGAAGACATTGATGAATTCCTCATCATCAAGATGCCGCTCGCCCTTGTGAAGCCCTGTTACAAGATACATGGATATATCCTCTTCTGTAAATGCAGGAGTAGAAATAAAATGTCCCATGTCAACCCAGTTGTCTCCGGTGATACCGGTTTCTTCCCGAAGCTCTCTCTTAGCAGCCTCGAGACGATCCTCGTCGGGGCTGTCTAATTTGCCGGCAGGAATCTCGGTGATAACCCTTCCGACAGGATATCTGAACTGGCGCTCCATGATGACATTTCCTTCATCAGTGATAGCGACCATGCAGACAGCACCCAGATGCTTAACATACTCACGTGTACTCGTATGCCCGTCCGGAAGCTCTATATCATCCTTAAAAACATGCAGGAGTCGTCCGCTGAACACTTCCTGTGATGATAATTGCTTCTCAAATAATTCTTCTTTCTCACTCATTGTTGTCTCCAAAATCATGCCCGCTCAGCGGGCAAATTCACCTGCCTATTATAGAAAAAAATCAAACGCTTTACAATAAGAAAGCTTCCTGACACAAAAAAGTCACAATGTGCAATAATATTTGCAGGCTGTTTTAAATAATGTTATTATAAAATGTATTTGATTTTCGGGAGGCTATGATGGGAAAAATATTTATCTTAATAGGTAAGAGCGCATCAGGTAAGGATGCAATTTATCGCAGACTCCTGGAAGATGAAGAGCTGAATCTCAAGCCGTACGTGGGATTTACCACGAGGCCTATCAGGTCCGGCGAGATGGATGGAAGAGAATATTTTTTCACTGACATGCAGGAGCTGAAAAGGTTCGAGGCAGCCGGCAGATTGATAGAAAAAAGGATCTATCATACTGTATATGGCGATTGGTGCTATTTTACTGTGGACAGCGACAAAACGAATCTGGAAAGCAATGATTATCTGTATATTTGCACACTGGAATCGTATATCCCAGTGAGGGATTATTACGGAGAGGAACGGGTAGTTCCGATATTTATTCAGGTGGATGACGGAGAGAGGCTTCAGCGGGCACTGGATCGGGAAAGGTCTCAGGCAGAGCCTAAGTATGCCGAAATGTGCAGGCGGTTTCTGGCGGACGAGGCGGATTTTGCAGAAGACAAAATCAAGGAGGCCAGGATCAGCAGAAGATTTATTAATGACAATCTGGATGATTGCGTCAGGGAAATCTGCAGTTATATAAAGAATAGCTGATGCAGGCAGTAGATTATGGCATAAAGACATGCGGGTTGCTTGAAAGCAGTAAAAATGACTGAAATTCAAAAGCATTAGACAATATCCGTAGTTGATATCGGGAATACAAAGCCAAGATTCCAATGTCATAATGCAGTGAAGAGGAAGGATATGCCACAGATGCCACGTATGCAGGGAAATGAGAGAAATTTAAGATTGCTGTCAGAGTCCTATATTAAGGGCAAGCTGTCGCATGCATATATAATAGAAGGATCAGAGCTGTCGGGCCGCGACGAATTTATACAGAATATTGCAGCGGCGCTGTTGTGCGAGAAGGTTACTTCAGGTGCAGGCGTAAAAGAATTGGTGCCATGCGGCAAATGTCCTTCCTGCATCAAGGCTGAGACCAGAAATCATCCAGACATCATACATGTAAGACATGCCAAGCCAACAGTGCTGTCTGTCGATGAGATCAGAGAGCAGGTTGTAGCGGACATATCGATCAAGCCATATTATGGGCCGTATAAAATATATATTATATACGATGCGCAGTTAATGAATGAAAATGCGCAGAATGCGCTCCTTAAAACCATCGAGGAGCCGGAGTCATACGGCATCATCTTCCTGCTGACGGACAATGAGGACAGCTTTCTTCAGACCATAAAGAGCAGATGCATCAGGCTGAGCATGGACGCGGTGCCGCGCAGTGATGTGGCCGAGGCGCTGCTTGATGAGGATGGGCAGCAGGTAATGGATACGCTGGACGGCCTGGACAGAATGGATGCGCTGCAGATCAATAAGACTGCCAAGGCGATGGAAGCCATGGACAGGCAGAGTGTAATAAAAATTGCCAGATTATGGCTGAGGGATATACTCGTCTATAAGAGCACAGGCGATAATGCCAGATTATACTTTACAGCATATGCACAGGCGATAAAGAACATAGCATCGCGGATGACATATGAGAGCATTAACGAATGCCTGGAGGCGGTCGATGAAGTTCAGACAAGGCTTAGCGCAAATGTTAAGGCGGAAGCAGCATTTGAAAATATGTTGCTGCAAATAAGACGAAGGATCAAGGCGGATTGAATAAGTGCCGGTGATTTCAGTGAGCAGCTGTAATGACTGGTTATGGGCGGTCTGCCGGAACTTTAAGTAATAGAAAGAACAAAAATAATGAGCAGAGAATATAACAAAAAAATAATTGTTGAGGAAAAGGTTGAGACGATTATAGAAGAAACACCAGCTGAGACTAAGGAAGTAGTCCTGAAGGCTATAGCCGCGCATACGGTTGAGGAGCAGCCGTCGGAAGAAGCTGAAGGCCGTGTTGAAGCTGAAATGGAAGCGGAGGAACAGAACAAGAAGATCAGGGTAGTCGGAGTAAAATTCAGACAGACAGGTAAGGTCTACTACTTCGATCCAGGTGATATGAATATCACATCTGATCAGCATGCGATAGTAGAAACTGCCAGAGGCGTAGAATATGGCGATGTTGTAGGCAGCGTCAGGGAAGTGAATGAAAATGAGATCGTAGCTCCTCTCAAACCTGTAATAAGAATCGCGACAGAGAAGGACGATCAGATATTTGAGGAGAATAAGCTCAAGGAGAAGGATGCATTTAATGTATGCCTGGAGAAGATCGCCAACCATGGTCTGGACATGAAGCTGGTAGATGTTGAGTATACATTTGACAGAAATAAGATATTGTTCTATTTCACATCGGACGGCAGAGTCGATTTCAGAGAGCTGGTTAAGGATCTGGCATCTGTATATCATACGAGAATCGAGCTGAGGCAGATCGGTGTAAGAGACGAGACCAAGGCGATGGGCGGATACGGCATCTGCGGCAGACCGTTCTGCTGCCATTCATGGCAGAAGGATTTCGTGCCTGTTTCAATAAGAATGGCCAAGGATCAGAACCTGTCGCTCAATCCGACTAAGATATCAGGCTCCTGCGGCAGACTGATGTGCTGCATCAAATACGAAGAGGAAGTTTACAGAGAACTGAACAAGAAGCTGCCGAGGGTCGGAGATACATCCACCACGGAGGACGGCCATCCTTGCGTAGTCGATTCAGTCAATATCCTTAAGCAGAAGATAAGGGTGATCGTTACCCTGGATAATGACGAAAGAGAGGCCAGAGAATACGGCCCGGATGATCTTAAGTTCCAGAGAAAGGGCAAGAAGGATAATCATCACGATGACAAGATGTCAGCAGAGGAGATGAAGGCTCTGAAGGAGCTGGAGAAGGTCTGATGTTTCGTGAGGCTGGACAGAGATATTCTGATAATATGTGATTTCGAGAAAGAAAACCGGTTGATCAAATGGATATAGAGTTAAAAGAAAACGAACGAATTGATGACCTGGAGAGAAATGGATACCGCATCATTCAAAATAAAAGCAGATTTTGTTTCGGAATGGATGCGGTACTTTTGTCTGGATTTGCATGTGAAGGTGAGACGGGGAAGGCCTGGATCAATACTGGCAGAAAAGTGGGTGCAAATAAGGATCTGACGGCGCTTAAGATCGCAGACCTGGGGACAGGGACAGGCATAATCCCGATATTGCTGCATGGCAAGCTGGGATATGGCCAGAAGCGGGATAGCGTCTCAGGCATGACAAAATGCCAGTCCGGAGCATACGAACGAAGGCCGTGTGAGAAATTAGAAGGTGCAAATGCCCAGACATCCGGTGATAAACGAGATAAGGGCGCAGGTATAGAAAATGGCAAGGGGACAGCCAGGATATATGCGCTGGAGATACAGGAAGAGATGAAGGACATGGCGGAGAGATCCGTCCTGTTAAATGATCTTCAGGATGACATTAAGATCGTGCTGGGTGACATAAAGCAGGCCTCTGAGATATTAGGCCGCAAATGTTTCGATGTCGTCACATCCAATCCCCCGTATATGAAAAATGCAGGCGGCCTTACTAATCCTGATATGAGTAAGGCCATATCAAGGCATGAGCTGCTGTGCACATTTGATGATGTGGCAAGCCAGGCCAATGCGATCCTTAAACCGGGCGGCAGATTCTATCTGGTGCATAGGCCGGAGAGACTAGCAGAGCTGATAACGACGCTTAAGAAAAACAATTTGGAGCCAAAGCGGATAAGATTCGTGCATTCATTTGCGGACACAGATGCCACGATGGTATTGATAGAGTCAACCAGCGGCGGGAAGCCATTTATGAGAGTCGATAGACCCCTTATCATATATAAAGATAAGGGCGTGTATACAGATGAGATATTGGAAATTTATAATTTCTGAAGGTGCGGAGACGGCGCGATGTCAATTTATGTATGCGCGCGCCGGGACGGCGCGCATATTAAACATTTATTCGCGCCGTATGATAACGAAGCAGAGAAAAGGCAGAATGGAGAGTCATGAGTAATTTATATCTGGTGGCGACACCGATAGGCAATCTGGATGATATGACATACAGGGCGGTGGAGTGCCTTAAGAATGTGGATCTGATCGCATGCGAGGACACACGGCATTCCAGGATACTTCTGGATTATTATGATATCAAGACTAGAACGACGAGCTATCATGAACATAATAAATACGAGAAGGCGGCAGAGCTTGTTCTGCAGATGAGACAGGGCGTGAGGATCGCCGTGATCACTGATGCAGGTACGCCGGGCATCTCAGATCCTGGCGAGGAATTAGTTAAGCAGGCACTGGAGGCAGGACTGGAGGTTACATCACTGCCAGGACCTAGCGCTGTGATCACAGCGTTGTCGATGTGCGGACTGTCATCGAGAAGATTCGTATTCGAAGGATTCCTGCCGGCAGATAAAAAGGAACGTAAGGAAGCATTGGCCAGACTTTCACAGGATACCAGAACCATGGTGATTTACGAGGCGCCGCATCGAATTAAGAAGACGCTGAAGGAGCTGCTGGATACGCTGGGAGACAGACGGATAAGGATTTGCCGCGAGCTTACCAAAAAATTCGAAGAGGTCATGAGATTTACTATCTCGGAGGCGATGGAATATTTCGAAAATACAGAGCCTAAGGGAGAGATGGTGGTGATCATTGAAGGCCTCAGTCAGGAGGAAGCCGACAATGCCAGGGCACAGGAGTGGGAGCAAATGAGTGTGGAGGAACATGTGGGCTTCTATATAAATCAGGGCATGTCAGAGAAGGATGCCATGAAGGCAGCAGCTAAGGACAGGAACGTAAGCAAGAGAGATATTTACGATGCACTGAAGGTGCAAAAATAAGCCGATGATCAATAAAAATGACAAGATAAAGCTGAAAATTACAGATATGGGAATCGACGGAGAGGGCATAGGAAGATATTATGAGACTCCGGATAACGGCATGACATTTTTCGTTAAGAATGCAGTTATTGGTGATGAAGTATCTGCCATCGTTACGAAGGTTAAGAAGGGCTACGGATATGCCAAGGTTCTCGAGATCCTCACGCCGTCTAAGAACCGTGTAAAGCCTGCCTGTGCCATGGCGGGACGCTGCGGCGGCTGTCAGATCATGCAGCTGTCATACAAGGCGCAGCTTGAGTTCAAGGCAAATAAAGTTAGAAATAATATAGAAAGATTGGGCGGTATTAAGTGCGATAACTATCTGCCGATACTGGGGATGGAAGGCGGGGAGCCGCTGCATTTCAGAAATAAGATGCAATTTCCGGTAGGACGTAGCAAAGACGGCCGGGTAATAACAGGATTCTATGCAGGAAGGACGCACTATATTATAGAAACTAATGACTGCCTGGTATCACCAGAGATAAACAGCCGCATTCTGGAGGCCTTCAGAGAATATGCAGAAGCTGAGAAGCTGCCGACTTACGACGAAGAGGCAGGCCGCGGCCTGATCAGGCATGTGCTTATCAGAAACGGATTCTATACAGGTCAGATCATGGTATGCATTGTAATAAATGGCAGTGACAGGGATCTGGATACGGGCAAACTAGTGACAGCAATCACGCAGGTGTCCATGCCGGAGCCATGGAAGGTCGCCAGCATAAGTCTTAACATCAACAGGGAGAAAACTAATGTCATATTGGGATCTAAGGTTGTGAATCTGTATGGCACAGCTTATATAGAAGAGAAAATAATAAGCAGTGAGCCGGAGATGAAGCCGCTTATTTTCAAGATAAATCCGCTGTCATTCTTCCAGACGAATCCATTCCAGACCAACAGGCTGTATGATACGGCACTGTCATTTGCAGGGCTCACAGGGAAAGAAATTGTATGGGATCTGTACTGCGGCGCAGGAACGATATCGCTGTTCCTGGCACAGAAAGCCAGGAAGGTCTACGGCGTGGAGATCGTCCCTGAGGCAATAGAAGCTGCAAGGGAAAATGCTGTGAGAAATGGCATTGAAAACACTGAATTTTATTGCGGAAAATCTGAAGAAATATTCCCTGAGATGGTGCTGGGGGCAGGCAGATTAAAAGCTGCTGAAGGCCTGGACAATATCAAAGTAAGTGCGTTGAATAAAGAACGTCAGAGTAGTGCAGCGCATGAGACAGACATAAATGACGGCCGTGAATATATACCTGACCTGGTAGTGCTCGATCCGCCTAGGAAGGGCTGCGATGCAGCGCTTATTGAGGCGATAAGACGGGTAGCACCAGACAGAATCGTATACGTAAGCTGCGATTCTGCGACGCTGGCCAGAGACCTGAAGCTCCTGTGCGATGATGAGGCAGCAGGCAGCAGCTACAAGTTGAAGACCGTGAGGGCGGTAGACATGTTCCCACATACTGTGCATGTCGAGACGGTTGTTCTCCTTTCCAAGGGAGAAATCGACTCAAAAAGGTAAAGGTTGAGTTCTCGATGGAGAATATAGATATGTCCGGATTCTATAAGGGCGCAACCTATGAACAGATCAAAGCGTATGTGCAGGAACATAGCGGTTTAAAGGTGAGTAGTCTCTATATTGCCCAGGTGAAACAGAAATACGGCATCATCGAGCGCGAGAACTACAACAAGCCGAAATCGGAGGACAGCAAGCAGCCCCAATGCCCTCCCGAAAAGGAA
>CAVARE010000039.1:0-70401 GCA_963591145.1 Anaerotignum sp.
CAACTGTTCGAAAACGCCTACGCTGATTGTTTTCTCGCAGTTGCTGCGCCGTCCCGGCACGGGCGCAATCTGGCGGCACTTTCAATGTAATAATAGAACTGCGCTGAGGCTTGAGAATATGCCCGGCGAACCGGAGGTAATACTAATGAAAAGAACATCTTTACATAAAAAAATTCTTGTTATAACAACTGCTTCTGTTCTCTCTGTAAGTATGGCTGCGAGCTGCATGTTCGTATATGCAGCCGATGATACTGCCATAGCCGAGGAAACTACAGAAGCCGAAGACGCTGAAGCTACAACTGAGGAGGCTTCAGAGGAAGAAACTGAGGCTGAAGAAACTTCATCCGAAGAGACTGCTGATGAAGGATCCAGTGAAAATCCTGTATCTCGCCTGAAAGACGAAATGGTATATGTCTTCACAGATAATGATGGAACTGCCAACAGAACCATCGTAAGCGACTGGTACACAGATGATGACGGAAATGACAATTATACTATGGAAGATTCCGATAATGATCTGCCGATTGATATCAAGGTAAGCTATACTCTCGACGGCAAGGAAGTCACAGCGGATGAGCTGGCCGGAGCATCAGGACATGTAACCATTCGTTTCGACTATACTAATAACGAATCTAGAACAGTAGTTCTTGAAGACGGCGATACAGATTCTCTTCCTATGGTCATGGCTGAGGAAAATATAGCTGAAACCAAGGCTCAGATCAATGGCGGCGCAGCTGAGGCTGAGACTGAAGATACCGACGAGGACACTGCTGAGGAAGCTACTATATATCTGCCATATGCTGTTGTCACCGGCATGTTATTTGACAATGAGAAGTTCTCTAATGTCGAGGTTACTAATGGTAAGGCTGTAAATGACGGTGACAGAACCATCGTTGTTGGATGCGCTTTCCCTGGACTTCAGGAGACATTAGACATCGACACTGAGGATGTTGAGATTCCTTCTTATGTAGAAGTTTCTGCAGATGTAACAGATTTCGAGATGAATATGACATTATCATTTGCAACCTGCGACCTGCTGAAGGAAATCAATCTGGACGATTTCGATAAACTGGACGACCTGGACTCATCTATGGATAATCTCAAGGATGCCATGGAGCAGCTCATGGACGGCTCAGATGAATTATATGACGGCCTTGATACTCTACTCAGCAGCGCACAGGAATTATCAGATGGTATCGGCTCTGCCGCTGACGGTGCTTCGCAGTTAAATGATGGCGCTGCTTCACTGGACGAGGGTGCTGCTTCACTTCAGACAGGAATCGATTCCCTGTACGAAGGTCTCACAACGCTTGATGACAACAGTGCTTCATTAAATGACGGTGCTAAGACAGTATTTGAAACACTCCTCTCTACTGCCCAGTCTCAGATCGAAGCTGCAGGCCTTGAGATCGACACTCTTACGATAGAAAATTATGCTGAAACTCTGGAAGCTCTCGCTTCTACTATGAGTCCTGAGACAGTTAATGAACAGGCCCGTGAACAGGTAAGAGCCGTTGTCGAGGAACAGAAGGATTACATCACATCTCAGGTTACGGAGGCCGTAAGAGCCGAGGTTGAATCTCAGGTTACAGAAGCTGTTCAGGCTGAGGTCGAATCTCAGGTTACAGAGGCTGTTCAGGCCGAGGTCGAATCTCAGGTTACAGAGGCTGTACGTCAGCAGGTATTATCACAGGTAGTTTCAACCGCCGCTGGTATGGACATTGACACATACAATTCTGCTGTAGAATACGGACAGGTTGACGAGGCGACACAGACACAGATAAACGCAGCCGTAGACGAGCAGATGGCAACTGATGATATTAAGGCAACTATTTCTTCAAATGTTGATGAGCAGATGGCATCTGATGATATCAAGGCAACCATCTCATCTAATGTTGAAGCACAGATGGCAACCGATGACATTTACCAGACTATCCAGTCAAATGTTGAGACACAGATGGCAACTGATGACATTCAGAAGACCATTGAGACCAATACTGAAGATCAGATTGATCAGGCAGTTGACGAGCAGATCGCTTCTAACGAAGATATCCAGACTCAGTTAGCTACAGCAAATGCCGGATACGAATCTATTGAATCGGTTAAGGCTTCTCTGGACAGCTACAATACCTTCTATGAAGGACTGGCTTCATATACCGCAGGTGTTGCCAGCGCCAAGGACGGTGCCAGCGAATTATCAACTGGCGCTGCTACATTAAAGGATGGCACTGCTTCACTCGCATCTGGTGCCAGTGAATTAAATGATGGCCTTACTACGATCAATGACAATATGCCAGATCTTATCGACGGAATCACCAAGCTGAGAGATGGTGCTCAGGAACTGGCTGACGGCATAGTTAAGTTAAATGACGAAGGCATCCAGAAATTACTTGATGCCGTAGATGATATAGATGCAATCGTTGACAGACTGAAGGCAGCTATTGATGCAGCTGATGACTATCCTGTATTCAGCGGCAGCGAATCAGCAGATGATGACACAACATGTCAGTTCATCTACAGAACAGCTGAGATCAAGACTGAAGACGATTCAGAAGAATAATTAATTACAGACAATATCGCATAATTAGCCCTCTAGTAAGTGAAGCGATCCGCCACGTGGGAGTACATCCTAGTACCTCGCGCGGCGGATCGCTTCGTTATGGGGTTATGGGATTAGCAAATTATGGATACCCACCACCTTCACTTCGTGCTATACTCTGCTTGAGGAGGACTTATTCCTATGATGAAAATGTTTATAGAACTCGATGAGAATAAGATTTTGGACGAAGGCAAATACGACCTCAACAAAATAAATGCTTACATAGACAGTGCCTTCGTCAAAAGGAAAATGAAAAAAGATAATAAGAATTGGTATATAAATGGCAACTTCACCACATGCGGTTCTCTTATCTTAACCCTGTCACAGAAGGATTGGTTCATAGACAACGTAAAGCAATGGCTGTGGTATGATGCAGATGACGAAAGCTTAGAAGATCTAAAGGCTCACTACAGCAAGGAGGCAACCTGCACTAATCTATCTGTGGTGTTCATTTATGACCTCCTGAATATCCCGATATGGAACATCTGTAAAAAGCTGCCTCAATTCATCTGCAACGTCCAGTGCAAATGCTATCTTGGTCAGCGACTTTAATGAAATCTGTCCTGTCGTTTCAAACCTCTTAATTGAGCCCAGGCTCACGCCGCTCATCTTCTCTAATTGTTCCTGCGATATGCGGCGCCTGCGTCTTATATTTCGCAGCCTGTCTGCCATCTTTTTATCTAATTCCTCGGCTGTTTCCCATACAAGCATGCTTCTCTCCTATAGATAATATATTATCTGTTTTGTCCGTTTAATGTCTGCTCTGAAACTCATCAGCGTCCGTTAGGCGGCGCAGAATGCAATTTCATGCGAAAATATAGAGGACGGGGAAGCACCTCATCCTCTATAAAATACATCTGATTTTCAGTTCATGTTTTGTCAGATAAATCAATTTTAATTTTCTAATTTTCACTCTCGTTAAAGAAGTTCAAGCAGCGCTCCTTATAATCTGCTGCCTCATCATAGACGCCATGGCCGTAATTTTCATCATACAGGTATATCTCGCAGCCCAGGGCTTCGGCGATTTCTCGTGAGCCTTCTGCTGTTACCACGTGGTCGCCCTCAGATCCCAATACCAGCACATGACATTTGATTGATGACAGTTCATCATAGCAATTAAATGTCACACATGCCTCAGCCTGAATCAGAAAGCGCTCATATTCCTCATCCGTAATACCCAGGTTAGACGTGATCAGATAATCCCTGTAAGATTCTAGGGTTGCCTCTGAATATACGTTATCTGCGAAGCTGGCCAGCAAGCCTTCCTCATCCTTTGCCTCAGCTAACTGGATCCACTCATTTGCCACCTGCTCAAATGTATCATTCGGCTGAGCCAGCGTAGATCCCAATACCATCTTATGCACCAACTCTGGATGGTCGATGGCGATATACATGGCGATCATGCCGCCCTGCGACGCTCCGAATATATCAGCATCCTCAATATTCAGAGCCTTCATGGCTGCCGCCGTATCCTCGGCCATCTCCTCTATCGTATAGCCTTCCTTCAGGTCCTTCGTTCTGTCAAATACATATACCGTATATTCCTCGGTGAAATCCTTATAAGCCTCTGCGATTGCATCGGCAGATCCCATGACGCTATGCACCGACAGACCAGGCAGAATAACGAAGCTCTTCTCACCATTTCCAAACACTGTATAATCCATCTCAATATCTCCTGCAGTAACTGTCTCTACACTGGCAGCTGGTATCTCACTGTTTTCAGATATATTCTCTGTCTGCGCATCTCCGTTTTCCTCATCCTCAGTGATATCAGTCACTGTCACTTCATTTTCTTTCTGCGTAGCCTCGACAGATGCATTTTCCTGCGCATAAACGCACTGCACTCCCAGCATACCTATAAGTAATGCACCCGTAAGCATTCCAGCTATACATTTTCTAATCATGTCTTCGCTCCTTCATAAAAGTAAATTGTCGATTATATTATGTTGCATTTTAATCTGGGATTTTTCTAAGCAAGTGCAATGCACTTTTGATTTGCTTATATCCCGTAAATCTGCCTATTTGATATATCACATGTGGTTCATATACAATCGCCCAAGGCACAATATACCACTGGCCTTGAAAATTATCCAGATAATATATAACCGTGGATTTTCTCCTAGCGATATCAGCAGAAGCACCTTACTTGCCATTGCATTCCTCCCCCATGCATCACCAGCGTATTGAAAATATCAGGTCCAGCCATATGAGCGCCAAAATGGTGCAGCCCGTTTCCGAGCTGCACCATGTGATGTTTCAGTATGATTTTCTGAAGCTATTCTTCTACTTGAATAAGAAGTTTCTTGTATTTGCCAGGATAAATGGGAAATACAGGTCATTATGCGCGTAATCTGAGATTACGAAGTAGAAGTTGTTCTCCTCTGGATCTGTTCCGTATGAGAATGTATCCGTCTGTGAATAGAAATACTGCATCTGTGTAACGTATTCACTGATCATCTCCTGGTCAGCTGAGCCGCCGATGTAGCACATCAGGTAGAAGTCCAGGTCTGGATTAGCATCAATTGCTTCCTTGATATAGTTGAATGCTGCCTCTGCATCTGAACCTGAAGTCTCATCCAAATCAGTCTGCTGATCTTCTAAGATTCTGATATCACCGCTGCATGGCATCCAATACTTGAAATATTCAAAATCCCTGTGCATTACTTCCCATGTGCAGATCGCGCCTCTTGAATATCCTGCCCATGCTCTGTGGTCACGGGAAGCCTTGATTCCCTCGCGAGAGAAATCATCACAGTATACGTTAAACTGGCTCTCGATCTGAGGAATCAGGTCGTCAATGATCTCATCGTAGTAGTTGGCTGCGATACCTTCGTATCTGCCATCGCCTGCAGGGCTGTCACCATCGGTTGTATATTCATTTTCATCAGTTTCAAAATAGAATGTCGGGCAGATGATAATGCATTTCTCGAGAACCTGTGTAGACTCGTCGAACATATTTGCAAATAAATTGTTGCAGTTTGCTGACTTCATAACATGATCCCAGAGCTCATTTGGTGAACCGCTGTTGCCATGCTGGAAATAGATAACATTGTATTTTGTCTCAGTATCATTTTCATCATATCCATATGGCAGATATACTGTGCAGTATTTCTCGTATGTCTTGCCATCTTCATATGCATCAGTTGTATAGTGAAGTCTGAGCACTGTGCCCTGGTTAGGGTTGTCATATGAATTATAACCTTCTGGCAGCTGTTCCCATACGATAGGCTGGTCAAATACATCCTCTGTAACAATTGTTGACCAGTTTTCGAAGTCATATTCTGTAGCAGCATCGTCAGCTTCTGCAGCTGTTTCCTTACCTGATGCATCAGCCGTGATCGGCTCCCAGGCATTTTCACTAGCCTGTGCGTCATCCCACATCTGCTGTGCATCTCCTGATACGAAGCCTGTCAGGTCGTAATCAACTGTAACTACTCCATCTGCTACTGTGCCTTCCAGAATCTGCTCTTCATCGAAGCACTCGAATGTGATATAGAATGCGCTGAAGTCATCATTTGTTGATACTGTAATCTCAGCATCACCGAAACCATAGGTTCCGTCATATGTCTTCATCTGAGTATATCCTGATGACTCCTGTGCGTCAGCTGCATCTGCAGATCCTGTGCCAGTTGATTCCCATGCATTCTCGCTAGCCTGTGCGTCATCCCACATCTGCTGTGCATCTCCTGATACGAAGCCTGTCAGGTCGTAATCAACTGTAACTACTCCATCTGCTACTGTGCCTTCCAGAATCTGCTCTTCATCGAAGCACTCGAATGTGATATAGAATGCGCTGAAGTCATCATTTGTTGATACCGTAATCTCAGCATCACCGAAACCGTATGTTCCGTCAAATACCTTAACCTGTGTATAGTCCTCTGGGACTTCACTGGCCATCGTTAATCCCGCTGTCGACAGAACCATCGCAGCAGTTAAAGTTAATGCTATAACTTTTTTCATAAATACCTCCCATTAACAGTTATATTTTGCAAGGTTCCTGCGGATTTATTCTAGCATTTGCCCGCTTTTATACAATGCAACATTCCCTTATAGTCCTGAAGCAAATCGGTCATCTTCTCTTGTATTTTTTATTTTTGCGATTTTAAGATAAGATAATTTGGTAGTATTTGTGTCAAATAATATGATTGAGATTACTCTTATCATATGGCAAATACACTTTTTATTCGTCAGAGCCCCTATTGCTTGAATATACACCACGAGCCGCAACAAATCCGTGACAGAATCGCTCAACTGTTAATCGTTCTGGCATTTAACGAAAGCATTTATAATCCTGGCGGTGATTCCCCATATCGTATGATCTTCATATTGATAGAACATCTCGTGTGTGACGCGCTTACGCCATGGATAATTTCTGCCGCCATTTATCCTGTCATATGGGAAATTGTCTCCCAGAACTGGCACGAAATTGACGTCATATACCTCAGGTTCATGACTCTCGAAGAATTCATATGGCACGGCAAATACTTTCTCTACCTCGTCGTAGCTGAAGCTTCCATGGTAATCATGAAGAACTGCCACATACGGATATATGACAGCATTCTCTGTATGGAAGATATCCATCCTTCCGATTAGCTCTATCTGAGATTCCTGCACGAGCAGCTCCTCACACATCTCTCTTATCGCAGCCTGCTTCGAGGATTCGTCCGGCTCGATTCTGCCGCCAGGCAGACAGATATCCCCGGGTTGGTCTGATATCTTGCTTGATCTTACTTCAAATAGCAGATCGTACCCATGATCCCGTTCCAGAAGCGTAATCACAACAGAGCTCCTGGATATGTCGTTTAGTCCTATGATGGACAGCTTGTGATTTCTGATTTTTTCCAGTTCTATTCCCATATCATTTCCTCATCCGAACAATGCCTGATTAGCCGTGTCATATCATTTATTCCTTTAGAGTCTATCTGTTCATTCTTAATTAGAATTAAAAAAGGATTTCGCCTTCATGCCAGGGAGGAACAATGGTCCACCTGGAGCGAAATCCTCTGTTAGAAAATATCACAAAATTATAGTGAAAAGCAATGCTGACTTTACTCCTCAGAAGTCTCAATTGCGATGTAATCGTCTGGAACCTGAACACCCAGTTCCTCGCAGATTTCTGCATTGTATTCCTTGGTAACCTCTGATGCGTACTGAACATCCATTTCAGTAATGTCAGCTCCATTTGCCAGAATATCTACAGCCATCTGGCCAGTTGTGTAGCCCAAGTCGTAGTAGCTGATTGAAAGTGTAGCTACGCCGCAGCCCTTGCATACGCCTTCCTCGCCAGCAACGATCGGAACGCCTGCCGGACGGGCGATCTGGTCAATAATGCCTGTGTTAGATGCTGCCGTGTTATCTGTAGGAATATAGATTACATCACATGCGTCACATGCATTCTGAGTTACAGTCGCAACGTCGTTCGTATCTGTGAATGCAAATGATGTGACTTCATATCCGAGTGCTGTCAGCTCCTCTGTCATAACATCTGCCTGATATTGAGAATTGGCCTCTGCCGTGCAGTATAAGATGCCAACCGTCTTAGCATCAGGGAAAAGTTCCTTAACCATGGCTGCCTGCTCTGACAGCGGTGCCAGATCCGATGTTCCTGATACGTTATATCCTGTCTTGCCTGTCCAATCTGTTATATCAAGTGCGCTGGCATAATCTGTTACTGACGTTCCCAGAATCGGAATGTCTGCTGTTGCCTGTGCCGCAGCCTGAAGAGGGGCTGTTGCATTGGCCAGTATCAGATCGTAACCTGCGGCTACAAATGAATTCACAATCGTCGAGCATGTAGCTGAGTCGCCGGAAGCATTCTGGAGGTCAAATTCAACATTTTCCTCTCCCAGGCCTTCCTTAACAGCATCCATAAATCCCTCTGTTGCTGCATCAAGTGCGACGTGCTGAACCAGCTGGCAGATACCAATCTTATAAGTTTTAGCCTCTGTTGTCGATGCAAATGCTGTAGAACCAGCGATGGCTGTGACAGCTAACAGTGTGCTTAATCCAACTGCAAGTTTCTTCTTCATAGTTATTACCCGCCTTTCAAATGTTAATTATTGCATAGCAAATTTCTTGTATATGCGGCGCAGTTTAACTCTTTAAAGTCCTGAAGTCAATGGAATTTAGATGCATTTAATTTAATAGATGTAATGGTTCGTTTCAATTATTTTAATTTACCTCTTTAAAGTTTTGAAACGTTGAAGCGATAAAGTGTGCAGATTATCATCTTCCCCGCAACCATAAGGCCATATCCTTGAGTGTGTTTTCAATTGGTCGAGGTTTATATGAGAATCTATTGGTGGCGGCCGCATGACTGAACTGTCCATTAGATGCCAGGACGGCTATAGAATAAGGGGTGAAGAATAATTTGCGGTTTCTTTTAAGACTGTATTTTTCGTAATATTTGGCTATGAATTTGGCGAGCCTTACCGGGAAGCATATAGGCCGGTAGCATTTGCGGACTGCCTTACCGACGATGCATAACATATTCCAGATGGTGATGTAATGACCTGACAGGATGTATCCACGGCCTGAATCCGCGTGTTCTGCGCAGCCCAGGATGCCATCGGCCACATCGCGGACGTCTACAAAATCATAACCGCCGTATACTGCAAATGGCAGCCGGCCCGCAATAAATGACTTGATCATGGACGTGAAGCTTCCGCCCTGCATATCGCCAGGACCTATGATCCCTGATGGGAATACTACACTAGCATTCAGCCCCTGCCGCGCTGCATTGAAAACTATCTCCGTCGCCATTGCCTTGCTCTTAGAATAGTCGTCATCTACAAGTCCCGGAGACAGAATACACTCTTCTGTTATGACTGTACCCTTCGGTTTCTCAGGTATTGCATGAACCGAGCTTATGTAAACGAGCTTACCCACCTGATGTTCCAGACATTGGCGAACCACATTCCATGTGCCCCAGACATTTACCTGATAAATCTTATGCCCGGGACGGGAGGCGACAGAAACTATTCCGGCGCAGTGTATAACGCATGTTTTATCATCTGCATTTGCGAAAAATTCATTAAGAGAATCCATGCTGCATATATCGCCTGTGACGATACAGACATCAGGCGACAGCATGTCTTTATGCGGATCATCGGGCAATACCAGCGCCGCGACCTGCGCGCCGCGCTGCTGCAGTTTATCTACGACAGCACGCCCTAGAAATCCGGTAGCACCTGTAATCAGATATCTGTTATACATGATAACAACCCCCTCTCTGTCGAAGTGTCAATTGTTTTTTATTTCATACATAAAGTATATCTAAAATGCAGATTGCATACAAGCTCATTTGCCCCAGTTATAGCCTGGCAATGTCAGCAATAAGTGTATCAACCTCATCCTGAGTCGTGGCCCAACTCGTGCAGAAACGCACAATCGTTCCCTGTCTAGTGATTCCCTCTTCTTCGAAATAGTAGCCCTGTGCCAGAGCTTCCTTCTGCTGTGCAGTCAGTATAACAAATTGCTGATTAGTGAAGCTGTCAACCCACAGCGGAATATTTCGGGCTTCAAATGCCTTCTTTATCTGCAGCGCCAGCTCATCGGCATGTCGGGTTCTTTCAAAATACTCGCCGCTTTCAAGCATAAGTGCAAATTGCAGACCCATCAGCCAGCCCTTCGCCAGCACCGCTCCATGCTGCTTCATGTATGCTTTGAAACGGTATTTGAGGGAATCTCTCGTAACGATCAAAGCCTCTCCGAACAGTGCGCCGCACTTCGTTCCTCCGATATAGAATACATCTGTAAGCTCTGCAAAATCTTCCAGTGTCAGATCATTACTTGCTGCACCCAGACCGTATCCCATTCTGGCTCCATCCACAAATAGATACATATCGTATCTCCTGCATACCTCACTGATGTCACGCAGCTCCTGTTTAGAGTACAGCGTACCCTGTTCGGTCGGAAATGATAGATATACCATCTTAGGCTCTGTCAGATAATCTGGCGTACCGCCATCATAATATGCTGCCGCACATGCAGCGATCTGCTGTGCAGTAATCTTGCCATCTGTATTCGGAAGCTCAAGAATCTTGTGCCCTGTATTTTCAATAGATGCTGCCTCATGGCAGTTGATATGACCCGTGTCTGCGGCAATCACACTCTGAATTGAAGACAGAGCTGACGTAATGGCAATGATATTGGCCTGTGTCGCACCAGGGATGAATTTTATCAGAGCATCCTCCATGGCAATCAGCTTCTTTATAACAGTCTCTGCACGGCTGCACCATTCATCCTCGCCATAGCCCGCATAGCTGTCAGTATTTGTATTTATCAGCTCATCCAGGATGGATTTATAAGCACCGTGATTATAATCATTATTGAATCTTATCATTTGAAAATTCTCCATTCAGATAGAATTTATGCAATCGAAATTTTTCTTACTCCAGTGTAAGAAGAAGTGCCATTTTGAACCTCTTGACTGCTTTCACTGAATGCAGGCCTGCCTTGGCAAAATGGAAGTTCTCACCAGCTTTAATAGGATGTTCTGTGCCCTCGTAGCCGATCACTCCCTCACCATCCAGTGCAAATATAATCGCCTCGCCCGGAGCTGCATGCTCCGAAAGTCCTGTGCCTTCATCAAATGCCATGACAACGAACTTCATTTTATCATTATGCATCACATCCATATTTACAATCTTGCCCTCTGCATAAGGTACAAGCTCTGCTAACTTAAAAACCTCGCCTGCTTTTATTGCTTCGTTCATAATATCTCCCTTTCTTATAGATACCTCTGTATATATCGCACCCTCTGACGTCCGCATACCCATAGGCACATCCGTCAGTGTCAGAATGCTGTCACCCGTTTCGAGTCTTTTTTGAAAACCGTCCGTCCCGTAAACTTCCATACTGCCGTCTGCAACTATGAGCAGCTTATGATAAGGGTAAATCTCTGCACTAATATCAGTATTTCGAGCCAGCGAGAAATATATAATATAATTCTCGCCTCCGTAAACCTCTTTCGATATAGTACATCCCGGAACCGACGGATTATCCTGTGCTATGGAGAATACTTCTCCGACCTTTTCCTTCATAAAGCCACCGCCTTTACAGTTATCGAAATAATTGACCTGTCCTTTTCATACATCTTTTGGATTAATCTTGACCTTTCTGATAGCATAATTATGGCACAATTATGACATACGAACAAGTTCATTATGATTCTTTATGATATAGATAAAACATAGGAAATGCTGTATCATTAAGCTGGCTTTGGTGAGAATATACTGATTCTGCGCACGTTTTTTAAGACATCAGGCCACTCTTCCTGAATAAATAGGCCGACTCTTCCCTGGCCCAGGAGTATTCATCAAGATATTTTCCCTGATAGAGCTCGGTGTGACCAGCAAGATATTGATAGTAGTCACACTCAAAATGAGTAGGAAGTACGCGTAGTTCGCCCTGTCTTGCTTCCAAGATCGATCCAATTCCGTATTTTCTTAAGGTAGCGCGGAGTCTTGACAGAATGGTTCGCACGTAACTTTTTGACGAATCGTCAGAAGTGGATTCCAGAAGATCAAAGGCTATTTTTTCAACGGATACCCAACTTCCACGATAATGAACGAGAAAGGCAAGGAGTTCCTTGGCTCGCTTACTATTGAATTTCAGTGGGGTATTATCAATAAAGATATCAAATGTCGGAAAGCACCTGACGTATGGCCGATGCCTTATTACGAATTTATATCCGACATGATATCTGTATGAGCGTAGAACGGCAACAGAAATATCCTCAGGTGTGAAAGGCTTGGCAACATAGGCAGTAGCGTCAAGACGCCATGCGTCAATCGCATAAACAGGATTACTCGAAATAAATATAAATTCTGGGCAGTGAATGTATTTCTGCTTTAATTTCGTGATGATCTGTATGCCATTTATGCCAGAAAGTTCAGGATTAATAAAGATCAGATCGTACTCCGAAGTCATGACGCTTTCCAGTGCCTTTTCCGAATCGGTAAAGCCTGTGATGATTGGCTTCGGCTCGGCATTCAGCTCACTGAGCAGATTGGTGAGGCTATCTACGATTTCCTGATCATTATCAATAATAATAATTTTCATGAATAACTCCTCTTCAAATTCTTTAGAAAATTATAACAATTTGGCAGCATTTGGCAAGAATGTAGCGCTTTTGCAACGGGGCATCATTTATAATTCATTTGCAAATTTTCAAAAGCACAAAAGGAGGATCTTATGAAAAAAATACTTGTTTTTGCTACCGCAATGACTCTTTGCATTAATTCATTTGCCGGATTTGCGATGGCTTCTGAAAGCAGCGTAACCCCAAGGGGACTTGACGCCGATTATCCTTACACAGAGGATACATTTACAATGCCATGCCAAGTACAAAACTCTTTAGGAGAATATGTGCTTGACGGCGACGTTACCATAACTGTTTCGCTACCTGCAAGCTATGCAGACAGCGACAAGGAATATGCCGTATGTTACATGCTTGACGGTACAGTAATGACCAAAAATTTTGTACATAAGATTTATTCATTAGACAGTGAAGAGTATCCTGAAATCATCTACGTTGGCGTTGATGTTCCAAAGGACAGCTACCGTTCAGCAGTTCTTGCACCTCCAATGACCACAACATTCTTCATGGAGAGCCAGGATCGCGGCGATGTTGATACACAGCTTCACGGAATTGGTGATTATTTCTACGGATGGATCGCAACAGAAGTAAAGGATTACATTGATTCAAATTACAGAACAATTGAAACTGCAGACAGCACAGGTATCATCGGATATTCATCAGGTGCATCAGGTGCCCTTACAGCCGCTATGCTTTATCCAGATACATTCACAAGAGTTGGCTGCTTATCACCGGCCTTCTGGATGTGGGAGAACTGGTATTATGGTGTGATGAGCAACAGCGGATACGAATACAGTTATACAACTGAGGATGGTGATATCCGTACTTACACACCATCCATCGAAAATCTTACTCATCTGTTCATTTACATCGGTGGACTTGACGACAACGGTGGTACATGGAATGCAGGCTGGTCAAATACAGCAGCAGAAAACGTTTATGACCACCTTGTAAGCCTGGGCGCAGGTTCGGAATCTGCTAACTTCGTATGGTGGGATCAGGGTATTCATGGAATGCCTCCTGTTGAAGTATCAGCAATGGCAATAAAGGACCTTTTCGGTGATTTCATTGTAGAAGAAGAATAAAGCATTAAGGTCTCACCTAGGTGAGACCTTTCTTTTTTATCATTCCGATTCACTGCTGTATCTTGCAGTGTCTCTGCAAATCACTTAGCTATATATCGGCTGTTTTCTCCCGCTTGATCCTTTCGATTCTCACTGTAGAATGAAATATCATATAGATCGCGGTTCCGAAAATGATTATGCAGACCACCGTACCTGTGGTTCCTATCATAATATTACGAAATTTCCAGTCATTCTTAGCACCAAATTGTGACAGCATCGCCGTCTCCAGCGCCACCATAGACACCATTGCCGAGACCAGATGCAGTACCTTGGCCGCCGACATGACCGGGCTTCGATATTTGCGGTATTTTATTACATTGATGATCGCAAATGTTATATTACAGAAGACGTAGACGGCCATGATATATATCAAAATCCCCGTATAATTAAAGCTCTTCTTATTCTTGATCATCATCGTTATAACTCCGGACAGAGCCAGATTCACAACCAGCAAGATAGTGCCGCATAAGCGATACCGTTTCCATTCAGACAGCATATTTGCCCCAAATTCATTACGTCTGGCATAGCGCACCAAGGCAAATCGTGTCACTGCCAATAGCAGATAATAAATGGCCAGCGTGCCGAACCATATGGAGTGGCTGTAAACTCCAAATGTGAATCTGATAACAGCGTAAATTATATTCAATGACAGACTGTAATATAGAGATACATTCAGGTTGAAGGATTTATCCGTGAAATATCGCCGCACAGCGGGAGCTCTGTCCATAACGGCATTGATGTTCTGCTTAGTATGTCTGGATACCTGCCAAAGGAGTACGCATACCACTGTCAGGATATATGCCGAAAAGATGTAAATCGGATAAGCTATCCATTCATCCTGAAAATTTTCCAAGAAAATAAAGATCAAACCCGCCGCTGCGACTGGAATTCCTATGAGAATAAACCACAACTTAGGGAATAGAATCTTATTAAACAACTTCTTGTATCGTGACACAGCACGCTCTTCCTTTCTGATTTTGTTCATACTCCGATTTTAAAAAAATGTTCCGTATCGATAGCTTATGCGCCATCTGCAGTCTCCTGTTCTGACTTAAAAATTGCCTGATCAATCCGATTCAGCGTTGCATCTTGCAATTCTTTAATAAGCAAAATAAATATTGCATAAGTATGTCACAATTGCGACATAAGAACAAGTTAACTATTATTTATTGACAAGCAAATATTTATTGTGCTATATTCTGCGCCGTCGGACGGTGGCGGGGCCACCTTGCAAGGTGCTTATGAGAGTAAGTTCCCGGACGGACAGAAAAAATCGCAGAAGAATGCAGGGTTTGAAGCAATCAGGCTGTATTCTTATGAAAATGATTAATTTGATGAGCCGGATAAGACATATGTCTTATCCGGCTTGTTTGTGTAGCAAACATTCACAGAAAGCTGTTTTGCATGGCTCTGAATAGTTACACATTCTGCATGAATATACAGGCGATGAACTGCCGCCCGATGTGGATTATAAATCTTCTAATGCCGAGAAAATGTCAGACTGAAGTTTTCTCGGTTGATGACAGTGAGGTAACATTATGGAAAATCAGATTTTAATTGGAAATGAAAGAAAAGTATTTTTGAAATACCTGATTCCCAGCATCCTGGGAATGCTGGGAGTATCTGCATATTCGTTTGTAGATACATTTGTCGTAGGACAGGGTGTAGGCTCCCAGGCTGTCGCAGCCATGGGACTGGGCACACCGGCAGTATGCATCATGTATGCGCTGGGATTTCTGCTGGGCGCCGGCGGCGCTGTAAACTACACTATCTCCATGGGCAAGGGCGACCGTTCCAGAGCCAGATCACTATTCTCGGCAGCATTCTATACGACACTGATTCTCTGGGTGATCATCGCAGTATGCGGCAACATCTGGATCGATCCGATCACAGATTTCCTGGGTGCAACGGCGGAAAATCATGACCTGGCAGTAGAATATCTCAGATGGATCATCTCGCTCTCCGGAATAATGATACTCGACCTCATCATGAACCAATTCATAAGGAACGAAGGCCACCCGAATGTATCAATGGTAGCGACAATTACAGGAACAGTCACGAACATTATACTGGATTTCCTGTTCGTCATGGGCTTCGGCTGGGGTATGTCAGGCGCAGCCTCCGCGACCTGCCTGGCATCAGTGATATCGGTAGGCATCACGCTGGGATATGCGATCATCAAGAAAACGAATCTGATCCCGACGATCAGGATAAGCGACCTGAAGTATCTGCCAGCCATTGCCAAAATCGGCTTCAGCTCATTTGTCCTTGAGATCACATCCGCAGTAATATCCGTAGTTTTCTTAAATTTTGCAGGCAAATATTATGGTGCAAATGGCATCTCGGCATTTACCGTCCTTATCACATTCAATCTAGTGGTATATTCGCTGATAAACGGTGTCGCTCAGGGCATGCAGCCGCTGATAAGCACCTGCTATGCGGCAAATGATAATACGCGTATGAAGAAATTTCTGAAATATGGTCTGTCAGCATCAGCTGTGCTGGGCATATTTTTCTTCGTGATTAGCGAGCTGTTCCCCAAAGGATTAGTCAGGATGCTCGTCACAGACAGCGAGGATATCGTAAATATGGGAATAACGGGTCTTAACTGGTATGCATTTGCCTTCTTATTTATGTCAGGATCCATACTTCTGGGCATATACTTCCAGGCCAAGGCACAGCCTGCGCAGTCGCTCATTATCCTGTTGGGACGAAGTGCGGTGATGCCGGTTATCCTCCTGTATGTACTGGAACTCTTTATAGGCGAGACAAGCCTGTGGGTGGCAATCCCTATCGGCGAGGCGGCCGCTCTGGCAGCAGCAGTTATCCTTCTCTGCAAGGATCTGAGAGCAAAATAGTACCTACTCAGTCAGCTTTTTCAAAATCTCGGTATCCGCTGGGCAAAAATCATACTGTGGAATTTCAGCAGGTGTAATCCAGCGGATATCGTTATGCTCCAGCATCTGCGGAACGCCCTCGGCAATCTTTGCATTAAAGAGAGTAAGCGTTATTGTTATGTCGGGATATTCATGGACAACCTCCATGAAAACAGTTCCAACATTAATGGTAATGGCAAGCTCCTCGCGGCATTCGCGAATGAGTGCCTGCTCTTTTGTTTCTCCCGGTTCAACCTTTCCTCCGACGAACTCCCACAGAAGGCCTCTCGCCTTATGGGCCGGGCGCTGACATATCATGAATTTATCTTGGTCCCATATCAGGGCGGCAACTACATCTGTCATAGTGATATTCTCCTTTATTTTGTAAGCCCGAAATCATATTGCAGATAATCCGGCAATTCATTTTCCATAGGTATGTCGAACAAATATGTCACAACATCCCTTTTCTTCTGTCTGTCGTAGGATACCTGCCTGCGCGGATTGGTCAGATGGCCTTTCCCCACATAAGTAAACGGCATTACGATTCCATTTTCATCCGACACCTTTCTGATAAAAAGCAAGGTCTCCTCGCTATCTATCAGCTTTTGAAGATCTGTGGCTGATACATTCGCCATGCTTTCCCATTGAAACAAGCCGGGCTCAATAAACTTATCCTTATAATTCAATCTTTCTGCTACCGAAGCATCCTTCTTGAGCGATGCAAAGATGATAACAGTCTTTCCGTAATAATAGGTTCCCACCTGGTTATGACCAGGGTTCTTCAAGAGCTTCAGCTGTACCTGATCCATGCGGTAACTCTGCCAAAGCTTGAAACCTGTCTCCTCTCCATATTCGGAAGCAAGTCGCGTAAGACCATATTCGAGCAAATCCTCAATATACTCATTAAATTGATCATCAAGCGGGACATCCGTGAGAGTGCAATCCTCGCCGTCGAATGTCAGAAAGCCATTGTCCGTAATATATTTCATGGCGTGCTCCATCTGCTCATGTGAATAATCCCCGACAGTCTCGGACAGTCGAGTCTCTATCTCGGATAAACGGGTAACGCCGTGAATTACGCTGTCAAAAATGAGATATTCGTGCTGCCGCACAAGCGGAAGCATGGCGGAGAGATAATTCGCAAAGGCAATCTGCCGCTCCGTAAATACAGGAAGAAGCTTTGCGTCATCATCGCTGTCATCGAGAATCCCGTGAAGAAAGTTATAGTAGGAAACGCATTTCTTCCCGCCAATTTTAATGCTCATGAAGCGAAGCAAATCAGGTGCGCAATCGTTGTTGAGATAGTCCATGTGCTTCGGATAGGACTCCGCCCCGATATACTTCCGGAAGTTGAAATAATCCTGCTTGAGGTATACGAGGCTGTTGAAATTCTCCTTTTCAATATAGCTGATGATTTCTTCTTTACTGAGGTCATCTATGTGTATCTCAACGCCGTAATCATCAAGACCGATTGCCTTGAAATCATCCTGCACAAGTGCCATCATCAACCGCTTTTCAAGCACGAAATTCTCCGCAAGAGACGATAGCGCGAAGGCAATCTGCACGCTTCTTTTATAGCTGTTGCCGATGAAATCAAGTACGGTGACATACTGCTTGTTGTCATATTTTCGCAGACCGCGTCCAAGCTGCTGAATGAAAATTGTCGAGGATTCGGTCGGACGCAGAAAGAGCACCATGTTGACACCCGGAATATCGACACCTTCATTGAGGATATCGACGGTGAAGAGGATTTCAAGTTCCTTTTCATCACTCTGCAGGTCATTATAGGCTCGGATTCGCTCGCCGATATCATTTCTACCCGTAAGATATGCGGTCTTGTAATGTTCACTCATCATCTCGCACATCATGCGAGCGTGGGTAACGTTTCGGCAGAATGCAAGTGCTTTCAGCTTTCCTTCGGGGCGGTGTTTCTCAATCTCACGGGTAATAAAGTCTCCATGTTCGGCCGTTGCAAGCTGCGCTACCATTTTGCGTTCCTCACTCTTGGTGAGTCCGTAATTAATGAGCTCATCGCGAATGCCGAAATAATGAAACGGCACGACAAGGTCGTTAATGATGGCATCGCGCAGGCGAAGCTCATAGGGAACATTCTTGTCAAACATGTCGAATACGTCCTGATTATCCATGCGCTCGGGTGTGGCGGTGAGTCCAAGCAGAAACTCTGGCTCAAAGTAGCCGATAATTTTGCGGTAGGTTTCCGCCGTTGCGTGATGGCATTCATCCACGATGATGTAGTCAAACCAGTCCTTAGAGAAAAGCTCGAGCGACTTTGCCATCGTGATATTAGTCGCGAATACGAAATCCGCATCCATCTCCTTGTTCTCACTGCTGAAAATACCATAGGTAATCGAATTTCCGAACACGTCTTGAAAAGTTTTAAGTGATTTCCTAAGGATTGAGCCCTCATGAACAATGTACAGAAGCCGCTTTGGAGAGAAATTCAGTGCATCAAATGCCGCAAGATAAGTCTTGCCGGAGCCTGCCGCCGCGACCACAAGTGCGCGGGATGTACCGACAGCGCGGTAGCGATTCAATTCCTTCAGCGCTTTACGTTGCATAAAATTCGGCTTAATGTTTGCTGTATGCAAATCATAGTCCATATCCCAGCGCTCAATGGCAAAATTGAGTTTATTCGAATAGAGGTTAATAATCTCAGTATTTAACGGATGGGTAGCCTCCCACTTTTCCTCAAACTCACGCATAGCATCCGCAAACAGAGACGAGGATTTTTCTGCTGACACTGCAACATCCCACTCCACATTTTTGAGAAGAGCATAACGGGTGATGTTCGACGAGCCGACAATCACTTCGCACTTGTCGTCATATTCAAAAAGATAGCCCTTGGAATGATACCCGAGCGTTATATATTCACTGTCATGAAAGCATTCATAATCGAGATGGCAGGTGAAGTTCTTGCATCTTGACTGCAATGTGAAAAAGCTTTTCAGAGACTCGATATCCGTAAAGTTCTGATAGGTGGAGGTAATAATCCGCCCAATCGTGCCGCGCTCAACTGCCGCCTCAATATCCTTAAAGAGCAGGACAAGCCCTGCTTTCTTGATAAAGCTGACCGAAAAGTAGAATGCCGTGCAATGTCTTAGGCTATCCTTGATTTTTTCAAGGAATTTCTGTTCTGTATAGTTTGTCAGAAACTGATTTGACATAGATATTTCTCTTTCTACAACAACTGCCTCAAAAGCGAATCGCCGTTCTCCTTCAGCCATTTATGACAAAATGGTAATTACAAAAGTACTTACTTCCATGACATTTGTAATTCTCTTTTTGATTTAACACAATCGGATAAATACAAATTTATAAGAGTTTGATATGGTATGCCGGTATTTTCAGACTGAGTCTTAAAATATGCAATAACATCTCCATCAAGATTTATATTATCCAGCTCTGCTGCGCATCTGTCATTTGCTTAACTATTAATCGCGCTCATGATAGCATTCCAGAAGTGAAACGGCAATAATCACCTGCTGCATATAGATAAATTTCAAGTATATTGACGTACAGAATCATGTACGTTAATATGCTTGAGAAGGAGGGTTCTAAAATGTTGGCAGTAAATTATACAAATCTACGAAAAAACATGAAATCTTATATGAATCAGATAACAGACAACTACGAAACAGTAATTGTTACAAGAACGAATAAGAAAAATGTCGTGATGCTGTCGGAGGAATCATATAACAATATGATGGAGAACCTATATATCACGGGATGCAAAGAAAACTACGATTGGTTAATGCAGTCCAAATCTCAACTGGAGCGTGGTGCTTTTAAAAAGCATCTATTATTAGAGGATGCTGCTAATAAATAAAGTTTTTTCCCAAAATGACAGCTTGTAGACAAAAAGCAGGGGTACCTTGGGGTACCTTGAAATATTAGGCTTTACGACAAAAGGAAAGAGCCAGAAAACCGTGAATTTTCAAGCTCTTTGCTAATTAAAAAGACATGCGGAAGATGGGACTTGAACCCACACGCAAGCAATATGCACAAGATCCTTAGTCTTGCTCGTCTGCCAGTTCCGACACTTCCGCATTGGACTGTTGATTTCTCAACCGCGCAAGAAAAAGTATACCAAAATAAAAATAAAAGTCAACTACTTTTTTAATTTTTTCTGTTGCACTTTTTTCCGAATCGTATATCCTTATCATATGGATTCGCATGAAATAAATTTATCTAATCAATTATATACTGGCTGCACTTTATGTCCGAGAAATTGTCGCGTTGACAGGCGCACCGCACTGGGGGTCTGCCGCTGCTCCGACATACTTCGGGCAGCCCGGGCAGGCCTTCACTATTACGAGGAGCCGTTTCTGTCAGGTACGAATGGCAGCGGCACAGTATTTTTCAGCGGCTGCTCTCTTGGATGCATCTACTGCCAGAATGGACAAATATCATTTGACAATTATGGATTTGATATCAGCATCGAACGCCTGGCAGAGATTTTCCTGGAGCAGCAGGCCAGAAAAGCACATAATATCAATCTCGTTACAGGAACGCACTATACTCCTTCGATTGCCTGCGCGCTTGAGATTGCACGGGCAAATGGCCTTACTATCCCTGTAGTCTGGAACAGCTCAGGATATGAGAAACCGGATACATTAAAACTGCTGGACGGTCTTGTTGATATATTTATGCCGGATTTTAAGACTTTGTCGCCTGAACTGGGTGCCAAATATATGAAGGCTCCTGACTACCCTGAATGGGCGCAGGAAGCGCTGGCATGCATGGTCGAGATGGCGGGCGATGTGATTTTCGAAGACTGCATTTCTGATGATTCTAACTCTCAGACCCACGACGTTTCGAATTCTGACCTGCCGCATTCTGATTCAGAATATATGGCCATTGATAAGAATTCTGAAACCTACGAGGGTGAAAATGTCCTTATGAAGCGAGGCGTAGTTGTGCGTCACCTGATGATCCCTGGTCAGCTTGAGGATTCTAAGAATGTGATCAGATATCTATACGAAACCTACGGGGATAAAATATGGATATCTCTTATGAGCCAGTATACTCCTGTGGGCATATTTGCTGATCACAACGGTAAGGAAGTGGATGGAAACGCCGGCCGCACAGCTATTATAAACAGCTACAGGAAGACTCATCCCGAGTTATTCCATAAGGTCTCCCGCAAGGAATATGACGAACTGGTTGACTATGCTATCGATATCGGTGTAGAAAACTGCATGATTCAGGAAGATGACGTGGCTGATGACAGCTTTATCCCAGAATTTGACGGAAGCGGCATACAGGCATGACCTATAATTTCTAAGTCATGCAAGCATGCCGCTTCCAGATTTTTTGATTTCACTTCGAGGATTGCTGCACAATCCATGCACCATAAGCCCCGCCAGTTCAGGTTTTATTACAGTTTTCAGCTTACCCTTTAATTAAAAGGTCACGTCGCATCGCAGACTTTAGTCATCTGTCGCAGTATTTAATGCCAAAATATTTGGACAGAATCTCTGCAAACTCGCTTTCTTCAAACTCACGGACAGATGCCTTACCATTCTGGCAGATCTTCAGTGTATTATTGCGAATATCGATATATCCGTCCTCTGTATTTCTGTTTACGAGACGCTCCAGATGGAACATCGTATCACCTCTTGCTACGAGGTTCTCACAATTGGCCTCGAAATCCATCGGAAGCATGGCTATTGGGGCAAATATAATAACAGCACTTTCTTCATTGCTGAATCCCTCGCAGCACTGCATCTTCCAACCCTCATAGGTATCCTCGATCCAGAATGCATGGCCATTCTTCTCCTGACGGCCGCCATCGAAGTCAACAGCCCAGTCAGCCTTAGGACCGCCCATGCCTACATCGACATAGAAATTCTTGCCTTCCATTCTCACAATGATGCCGCGATGATCCAGCCTTAACAGATCTGGAATCACAGGGATGCCGACACGAGCCATGCATCCGACAGCATCATAGCCGAGACCTTTAAGAAGCAGCAGAAATGCACCATTTAATTCGAAGCAGAATCCTCCGCGATTATTTGTGACAATCTTATCAAACAATGCGTCCGAGGATAAATCTACCGTGCCAAAGTTCATACACAGCGCCATATTTTCAAATGGCACATTGATCTGATGCTGATGAATCAACATATTTAAGTTGTCCAGTGTTGCATTGCCATCCCATGAGGCATGAATCCTCTCGAGATATTTGTCACACTGCTCCTTCGTGAATCCGTCAAATTTAAATTCGTACATATTTGCTCCTGTTGTCTTCGGGCTACAATCACACATCTAATGCTGCATGATAGCCCCAGTAAACTGCATTGGTGATGGTCGATACCCTGGATGCATCACCAATTACCCTTACGAATGGCGCGCTGTCCAGAAGGTCATTCACCACATCAGTTCTGGATCTCTGACCCAGGGCACAGATGACGCTCTTGCCAGGAACCAGCACCTCATTGCCGTCCTTATTCTCGCAGATGATTCCATCTGCCGTTACTCTCAGCCCCTTATAGCTCGTATGGACTGTGACATATTTGTCTATTTCCTGCATAAGAAGCGGACGGTGACGGACATTTGCATCCGGAGCTAATGTATCTCTCATCTCTACCAGATGCACGGTCTTGCCCAGCTGTCCCAGGTGAACCGCGCACTCGCAGCCTGCCAGTCCTCCGCCGAATACAACCACGTCGTCGCCTACCTTATCAGCTTCCTTATAATAATTATTAACAATCGTTACGTTATCGCCGTCCAAGCCCGGAATCGGCGGAACCAGCGGCGCAGAGCCTGCTGCCACGATTACTGCATCCGGCTGTATCTGCTCCACATATGCCCTGGTAACCTCTGTATTAAGCCTTATATCTACGCCTGATTCCTTACAGAATCTGGCAAATGTTCCTGCCAGCTCGTACATCTCATGCTTAAATGGTATCGCCTGCTCGCTCTTCAGTATACCGCCGAGTTCGCTCTCCTTCTCGCATAAGATTACATCATGACCTCGTCTTGCGGCTGTATACGCAGCATAGAGTCCTCCCGGACCTCCGCCTGCCACAAGAACTTTTTTCTTGACTGGTGCAGGATATATCTCATCGCCCTCCATCTCTCTGCCGATCAATGGATTAACCGTGCAGCGGCGGGTTGATGTTGCTGCTCTTTCCGCCATACAAGTAAAGCATCTGAGACAGTGAACGATATCCTCATCTTTATTTGCCATTACTTTATTAGGAAGGAACGGATCAGCCAGAAGCGCACGTCCCATGTATACGATGTCCGCCTGACCTGATGCGATTATCTCTTCCATCTGGGCTGGGTCATTAAGGCCGCCGATGGTTGCAACCGGCACGCTGACATGCTTCTTGATCTCGGCTGCCAGGAATACATTTCTTCCGTGCTCTGTAAACATCGAAGGATGTGTGATGCCAAATGTTTTCTGATATGTGCCGGCACTTACATGAAGTATGCTTACGTACTTTTCTAGCTGCATCGCGATCCGGACACCCTCATCCAGGCCATATCCCTCTGGAACAAACTCTGAACCGCTCATACGAAACTCTATCGGGAAGAATGGTCCTACTGCAGCGCGTACTGCTTCTAATATTTCACGGGCAAATCTGCATCTGTTCTCCAGTGAGCCGCCGTATTCATCAGTTCTATGGTTGAACATCGGCGACAGGAACTGATTGATCAGCCAGCCATGGCCGCCATGGATCATTATCATCTCGAAGCCTGCACGTTTGGCCAATGCTGCACAGTGACCATAGGATGCGACTATATCCGCAATCATTTCACGGGTCAGCTCGCCCACCTTAACTCCGTCTGCACGCACGCATGCAGATGGTCCCCACTGATTTAAGCCCTTCTGCTTATTCTTGTCAGTCATATAAGTTCCCGAGAACATGCCCGAATGCGAAAATTCGATGCTCGGTATAGCGCCATGCCTTCTGATGGCATCCGCTGTATATGTGGCGCATGCCAGGGAATTCAATATGCTCTCATCCAGATGATATGCATGTGATCCATCAGTTTCAGGATGCACCATCAATTCTGACACCGTTACTGCCGCAGCGCCGCCCTTAGCTCTCAGCTCATAAAATGCCGTTGATTTAGGTCCGATGCAGCCATCATTTGTAATATCAGTTCCGCCCATAGGCGCTGAAAACATACGATTTCTATATGTAGTTCGTCCGATTGTGATGGGCGAACACAGATGTGGATATTTTCTTTCCATTGTTGTAACTCCTTGCTTAAAATGTTGTAGCCCTTCTTAACCACATAAAACTGCTTTTCTGCTTGAGAACACAAGCATTCACAGAAAGCAATTCTGCATGGTTCTGAATAGTTACAGCATACATTTTTGCCACATCATCATCCAATACATTTTTTTCATTCACTTATAACCGTCACGTTATCATCATGAATCGCTCTGTTCGCCGCCATAGCTGATTCCGTATTTTCTATAGATTTTATACAGGTCGCTCTGGCCTATAGTGCTGAACTGCTTACGCATTATCTGCCTGGTATCAGCGCCATTTCTTATCATGGTCTCCGCCTCGGCCAGCTCCTCCTCCCGGAGCATTTCCTCATTCATTCCCTGATTGTATTCGTTATACATATAATTTTCACTCCAACTAAATTCCAGCTGCCTTATTAGATATTTTGCAGATATTTTCAGATTATTAACCGCTGTCACAGTCCCAGTAATATTCCGATTCCCGCCGATCCCAGGATGAAAAATATCGGATGTATCTTGATATATTTCATTAAGACAAATAGTACGACGCACATTATCGCAGCCTTCCAGTTAAATGTCGTGAAATACGTTCCAATTCTAGGCAGCATGTCAAATGTTATCTTCTCAATCCCGAAGAATACCACCAACATGACATTAAATCCCGCTGCCATTATAAATGCTGTGCTGGCAGGCCTTAATAGTCTGAATCCGCCCAACACAAATCTGTTGGTTCGGAATTTGTCCAGCATTGTAGCGACGATCAATATAACAACTATGCTGGGAAGTGCCAGTGCCAGCGTGGCCAGAATGGCTCCGTACCAGCCGTTTGTTATATATCCTGCATACGTGGCCATGTTGATTCCTATAGGCCCCGGTGTTGACTCAGCAACGGCTATAAAGGTAAGCACGTCGCTGCTGGTAAACCATGGATATTTTGTTGCTATTTCATAGAGAAACGGAACCGTCGCCAGGCCGCCGCCCACCGCGAACAGTCCCGTTTTCATAAATTCAAGACACATCATAAGAAGATTCATTTTTTGGCCTCCTTATCTGCTCCGAATTTTTTATCTGCATTTATATATTTTTCGCCAAATATAAGTGTCAGAACAACGCTTATGGCGATAACTCCCAGCGTCAAATATACTGTTTCTATTCTGGTAAATGCTGCCAAAATAAATACGCAGATGAATGCCACCAACGACAGAAGGTCAATGACCGTTTTCTTAATGAAGCTTATTACTGCATTAAAAATAAGCACGCATACGCATACTCTGATTCCTGCCAATGCATGCTGCACATATTCATTTTCCTGAAAATTCACCAGGAACGCAGCTATAATCATGATGATTATAATGGACGGTGCGATAACACCCAGTGTTGCAATAATGCCACCTAATATGCCCTTGCGCTTGCGTCCTATAAATGTCGAGATATTTACCGCGATTACGCCCGGTGTGATCTGGGCTATGGCCATGTAATCCACCAGCTCCTCAGATGTCGCCCACTGACGCTTCTCTGCCAATTCTTTCTCTATAATCGCCATCATGGCATATCCACCGCCGAAGGTGCATATGCCAATCTTAAACATCGTCCAGAATAGATCCAAATATTCCAATATGGTGCTCTTAATACATTCTTTTTTGCTAGTGTTCATAAGTTCATTTATTGATATTATACCATTCCCGTGCTGTGAACCTCGGCATGCAGCCCCTGCTCGAAAACGCCTTCGCTTATTGTTTTCTCGCAGGGTGCTGCGCCGTCCCAGCACGGGAACAGCTAACTTTCAGTTTTTAATTGCAATTGACCTAACAATGCGTCATATTCTGCCTAACGATTTCCCATGCCAGTATGCCTGCTGCCACTGACGCATTAAGAGAATCAATATCGCCCTTCATCGGAATTGATGCGACGAAGTCGCACTTTTCCTTGACGAGGCGGCTTACGCCTGAGCCTTCATTGCCGATTACCAGTCCGATAGCCCCGGTCATATTGAGCTTATACATTTCCTCGCCGTCCATGTCTGCACAGACGAACCATATTCCCTGTTCCTTGAGATAATCAATTGTCTGGGCGATATTCGTCACCTTAGCAACCAATGTATGATAAACAGCCCCCGCGGATGCCTTAGCTACCGTAGCATTTACCGATGCTGCGCGATGCTTAGGAATGATCACGCCATGGGCTCCCGCCAGATTAGCACTTCTTATTATTGCGCCCAGATTATGAGGATCCTCGATACCATCCAATACAAAAATAAAAGGCTTCTCGCCTCGTTCCCGTGCCAATGCCAGTATATCCTCAACCTCAGCATATTTTATTGCTGACAGATTAAGAATCGCTCCCTGATGGTGTCCTGTCTCAGACATAAGATCCAGCTTGTCCTTAGGAACATATACAGTCAGAATGTTACGACTCTTAGCCTCAGCCACAAGCTGGCTTATAGGACCGTCTCCCAGTCCCTCCTGAACATACAGCTTATCTATATTTTCATTAGTTTTTAACGCTTCAAGAACAGCATTTCTGCCTTCAACCATCAGCTCGTTCTGCTTCTTCGGCTCGGCTGCATCTGTGTTCTTGCGGTTTGCTCTATTATCCTTTTTATATGCCATTTGATTTTCTTTCTTGCTAATTTCTCATCGTACCGGGTTCGAGTGCATCACGGCTTAAGCTGGGATGCACTTACACATGAGAAGCCGGCACCTGCCTGGCTGCCTCAATCCCTGCACTGATCAGCTCATCTATTCGCTCTGTACGGCCTTCCAGGAACAGATATCCCAGCAGTGCCTCCACGCCGGTAGCTCTTCTGTATTCGCTGATAGAACAGCTGTGAGGCGCAGAGATAGATTTGAAATTTCTGCCCCTCTTGTATACTGCCATTTCCTCTTCTGTCAGCATCTCCTGCCATACGTTGGCGATAAGTGCCTGTGCCTTGGCATTAGTAAGTGCCTTGGATTTTTTATTTAACTCATCGGCACTTCCCTCGCATTCATTTACGACCCTGTTTCTTATATTAAGCTCATATACAGAATCGCCTAAGAATGCCAATGCGGCCGATGATATATTATTTATTTTCTGTGCCACTTAACGCCCTCTCTTGTATCTTCCAGCACGATGCCCATCTGGTCTAACTGGGCACGTATCTCATCCGCACGCGCGAAATTTTTAGCCTTTCTGGCAGCCTGACGCTCATTTATAAGCTCTTCTACCTCGCTTGTAAGGTCATCCTTTTCTGCTTCCAGCTTAATTCCCAGTACATCGCAGAGCTTACCCAGAGCATCCCTTGCAATTGTAACAAATGCGATTGAACTATTCTCATTTACAGCCGAATTAATGGCACGTACTAATTCAAATACTGCTGATATAGCATCTGCTGTATTGCAGTCATCATCCATTGCTGCCTCAAATTTTTCTATATAAGAAGCCGCAAAATTCTTATCCTCTCCCTCGACGAGATCTGTCGTTCTGCCAGATGCATTTGCCAGGATATAATCAAGATTAGCTGCCGCATTCTTGATTCTGTCCAATCCTGCCTTGGCTACATCCATCAATGTATCTGAGAAGTTCAGCGGGCTTCTGTAATGAGCCGACAGCATGAAGAATCTTAATACCTGCGGATCATATTTAGCGATAATATCACGTACCGTGAAGAAATTGCCTGCTGATTTGCTCATCTTAGCGCCGTCGATATTAAGAAATGCATTATGCATCCAGTAGTGTGCAAATGGTACTCCATTAGCAGCTTCTGACTGTGCGATTTCATTTTCGTGATGAGGGAATACCAGATCCTCGCCGCCTGCGTGAATATCAATCGTGTCACCCAGATATCTCTTGGCCATAACAGAGCATTCGATATGCCAGCCCGGGCGGCCATCTGACCACGGACTCGGCCATGAAGGCTCGCCCTCTTTCTTCGGCTTCCACAGCACGAAGTCTGCAGCATCTTCCTTCTCATCCTCACCTGTTACCTTGATATCACGGTGTCCGCTCTGCATGTCATCCAGGTTCTTCTTGGACAATTTGCCGTAACCCTTGAACTTTCTGGTTCTGTAATATACAGTGCCATTCTTCTCGTAGGCATATCCCTTATCGATCAGGGTCTGGATCATATCCAGCATGCCCTGGATTTCTTTAGTTGCCTGCGGCGCCACTGTGGCAGGACGGATATTAAGGGATGCCATGTCTTTCTTGCATTCATCAATATATTTATTGGCCACCTCTTCTGCAGAGATGCCCTCTTCAATGGCTCTCTTGATGATCTTGTCATCAACGTCTGTAAAATTCGATACATAGGTTACGTCGTATCCCTTGTATTCCAGATATCTTCTGAATGTATCGAATACGATCATCGGTCTTGCATTTCCGATATGTATCAGATTGTATACTGTAGGTCCGCAGACATACATGCTGATCTTGCCTTCCTTAATAGGAACCAGATCCTCTTTTCTTGCATTTAACGTGTTATAAATTCTCATATATATTTCCTCTCGTATCCGGTGAGTTATCCTGTATAGGCAAATGTTTAGCCAGCCTCACGGTTCATTCATATCATATAACTATTCAAGAACCACATTGCAAAACCCTGCCACTGGCAGCTTCTCTGCATGCTCAGGCATCGCAAAAACGCTTGATCAGCGCAATGGCCTGCGCCGCGATTCCTTCCTTGCGGCCTGTAAATCCCAGCCGTTCCTCGGTTGTTGCCTTGACGCTCACGCATCCGATATCTATGTCCAGTGCCTTGCTTATATTTTCACGCATCTTGTCGATATAAGGCCTTAATTTAGGCGCCTGTGCGATGACCGTTGAATCAATATTCTCTATTTCATAATCATTTTCCTTCAGCCTGTCGCCAACTATTTCCAGCAGCTTCATGCTGTCTGCTCCCTTATAGGCTTCATCTGTATCCGGAAACAGTAGCCCTATGTCTCCCAGCGCCGCAGCACCCAGGAGTGCGTCCATAATAGCATGAACCAGCACATCCGCATCCGAATGCCCATCCAGGCCTTTATCATGATTGATCTCAACGCCGCCCAGGATAAGCTTTCTTCCCTCCGCTAATCTATGAACATCATATCCTTGCCCGATTCTCATATCCACCTGCCTGATTATTTCTAGATATATGTGTAGATATTTGCGCAAATAAGATGCTGTATGAGTACTATCATACCAGGCACAGTTATGCACAAAACAGCTCTTATTCCCGCGGCTTCATCCACCTTACAAATTATACACACCTTTCGCGAATTTGAAACAGTATTTGCTTATTTTAACAAATTTAATTTTGTTGTTGACAATCTGTAAGCTTTTTTATATACTTTGATGGCGTTAAGAAATGCATGGGATCTTAGCTCAGCTGGGAGAGCACCTGCCTTACAAGCAGGGGGTCATAGGTTCGAGCCCTATAGGTCCCATTAAACCGGGTTTTTATAGTTGTATAGGGGCTTGGTTTTATGGCGAGATAGCTCAGTTGGCTAGAGCACGCGGTTCATACCCGCGGTGTCGAGGGTTCAAATCCCCCTCTCGCTACTACTTAGATAGCTGTACATTGAAAGATGTGCAGCTATTTTTTGTTGTGCTACTGCTATCAAAAATCCCATCCAATGTCTGCTCAGGCAAATGAATCGTCTCACTCACCGTCATAAACATTGGACGGGATATTTTTATTTGCTTTCGCTATTGCTATATCTGTCGCTACTATTCTGCAGTACTTGTCAGATGTTTTGCTTCTATCTCCTCTTCTCCAACAGAAACATTCAATTTCAGAACATTCAGCGTCTCTTCGCCTGCTGTGAGCGTCAGTTTTACCAGATACTGCGAGCCTTCCTCATCTGTTGACGAACCCAGATAGAGTGCATAAGTCATTCCATCTACGTCTGCATACAACTTATATGCCTGTGCTCCATCATCATTTGATACAGCCTTCATGCCCAGCGTAATATTGAATACTGAGTTGCCAGCACATTCTCCCGCTATAACATATTTAATTTCATCGGCAGAGCTGTCATCAAGCGCTCCGACAATATTAATTGTCTGACCCTGCTGGGTGATATCGCCTACGAGCTCATAGCTCTCGCTATCATATGTTCCGTTAAATGCCAGCTCTTCTCCATTTTCGACAATAGTGCCTGATATGCTAATGCCTTTATCCCCGGCTGAGAAGTTCATCTTATATGACTGCTCACCGTCACCAGCCTCAACGGTCATATTCATGCCATCTTCGTCTGACTGCATTTCGAGCTTCTCATAAACTTCTCCGCTTGTGGCAGCAATAGAATATGAAACATCTCCAGAAGCTGCTATAACACATTTGCAGTTTATATCTCCATCGATATCGTCTGCGCTGAGATTCTTAATCTCTTCAGCCAGCTCAGCCAGCGACTGCTGTATAGCTTCATTACCTCCCTCGATGCCAAACATTTGCCACAGGCTGGTGGATGTAATCGCATCAACTGCTTCATCATTCTGTGACAGATCAGAAAGTACGAGCGCGATATATTTAATGAGTGACTCTGTGTCGAATTCAATCGTTATCGTACCGTCATCATCTGCCGTCACGAGACCTTCCTGATTGGCAAGCAGCAGTATCTGAGTTAATTCTGCTGATAATGCTTCCGACAGTGCCTGCATATCATTCTGGAATTCTTCTGAGCCGAAATACTGCAGGATACCGGAGGACAGCATCTCTTCCATCGGAAGCTCTATTTCATCCACTTCATCAGATGACTCAATCGCACCGATCAGGTCAGAGTAATATATCTCCGTCAGATTATTCTTTTCGCCATATACGATGCCTTCACTTCCGATCTGTACTATCAGCTGCGAATCATCCATCTCGTTGTTCACATAGATAACCGTGCATCCGTCATCGTCAGTTCCGAGCTGTATGCTGCCATCAAATGACTGCTCATCATAAACCTCAAGGCTTCCGCTTATGGTCTGGAAAGTAGATGCAAATGCCGTTGAGGCGCACATGAGCATCATGGCACAACTTATAATTAATGCTACTATTTTCTTCATTTATTAATCCTCTCTAGATTTCTATCTTTTCGCTGAATTGAAGAGAAACTGACCCGTGCTGGGACGGCGCAGACACTGCGAGAAAACAATCAGCGAAGGCGTTTTCGAACAGTGTCTGCACGCCGAGGCTCACAGCACGGGTTCATTATATTCTTCCTTTAAAGTAACCAAAGAAAATCCTCACATACCATAAAATATGTGAGGATAATATGCAGTTATTAATTAGTCATTCTTTTTAGCATTTGCAGCACGTACGCAGCACATAACGATGTTTCCTACTAATTCAGAAACAGGTGCTGAACGTGAGCAGTCAGAAGCGATCTTCTTGAAGCCCTGTACGAATGGTCCCGGTGCATCAGCATGAGCGAAGAACTGAACCAGTTTAACGCCGATGTTGCCGACATTGATATCTGGCCAGATAATGATATTTGCCTTACCTGCAACCTTAGATTCTCTCTTAACCTTCTTAGCTGCTACCTTAGGGTCGATAGCTGCATCCAGCTGGAACTCACCATCAATTGCCAGGTCAGGACGACGCTCATTTGCAATACGTACAGACTCTCTAACGTCATCAACCATCTCATGCTCCATACTTCCATCTGTTGAGAATGAAAGCATAGCGCATCTCGGCTCCCATCCGAACAGGTCTCTAACTGTTTCACATGATGAGATAGCGATTGAAGCACGCTCAGCAGGGGTTGGCTTGGTGCATACAGCGCTGTCGCCGAAGAGAAGGTACTGGCCTTCTGAGCCTTCGAAGCCAGGAATGATGAACAGACCTGTTGATGAAGGTGTATCGATGCCATCCTTAAGGCCGATGATTGTTGTAGCTGCAAGGATAACATCACCTGTTGTATGAACAAGACCTGCAAATGTTACATCTGCCATGCCGATGCATTCCATAACCATGGCTGTATACATAGCATCCTTGCTCTTTCTGTTAAGAGCCTTGATTGACAGATCATCTGAATATTCAGCGATATATTTCTCGAAGATCTCATTTTTCTTATCAGCATCGTTGTTGTCGAAAATCTCCATACCCGAGATATCAACGCCAGCTTCCTTAGCTGCTGCCTGAATAGCTTCAGGATCACCAACGAGGATAGGCTTGCAATAGCCATTCTTAACGGCTTCGTTAACAGCCTGAAGCATCTTAGGATCATCAGCTTCCGGGAAAGCTACAACCTGTGGATCTGCCTTAGCCTGCTCGTAAATCTTAGTCATTAAATCCATAATTAAAATTCTCCTTTACAATCCAAAACAGCCTGGCATCGTAAAAATGCCAAGCTGTCAGTTACATATTTATTTGGCTTGAATAATTATTCGTCGCAAAGCTCTGCAATGTATTCAGCTGCATCAGCAAATGTAGCCTTTCTATTGAACTCCATGTAAGGAACCTCAACATCGAACTCATCCTCAAGTGTTGTTGTGAACTGTACGATATGAGCAGATTTGCATCCTAAGTCATCCTTAAATTTTGTTTCTGGGCCTAATGTAGAAGGATCAAGCTTGAACATCTTAGCAGCCTTGTCTACAAGAATTTTGATTACATTCTCTCTAAATTCCATTAATATTGCTTCCTTTCTTATTCCATCATTTATACTAAATCGAGGAAAGCTCATGTATTGAGTTTTCCTCTCAAAATTAATTAGTTCTGTGCTGGTAACAGGATAACAAGCATCTGTGCTGTGTCTGGTCCAACGTTAGTAACGTTCTTAGGTGAACCACCAGCGATATGAACGCTGTCACCATCTGTAAGAAGTGTTTCTACTCCGTCCTCGCCCTTGAACATCATCTGTCCGTGAAGGATGTAGTAGATAGATTCAGCTGGGTTAGCTGCAAAATCTGTGCCGCCGCCTGCTGGAAGGAAATGTGTTAAACCATTGATCAGTCTGCCGCCATCAACGTCCTTAGGATCGTGAAGTCTTGTGCACTTGCAATCATTGTGTCCAGGTGCTGTATAAGTATAGTAAGCATCTTTTTTTGTAATCTTATAACCTGCCATTGTTATATTCCTCCTAAAATTATTTAACATATAAACTGAATTAAAAATAATCCTTGATAACTATAGCACATACCTCCAGAATATACAAACACAGATTTTTTATTATTTTCTGTTATCTGCATGTTCATCTATAATCTGTTGTTTGCCTGCCGATCGGTCGGATGGCGAAGAAATATATCGTCCATGCGGCCGCAAGCGTTACCAGCATTTCCAGCACATACATCCACACATGACTGTATTCCAGTCCTGAATACGTAAGCACAACAGATATGGCATTTGCCCCCATATGAACCGCAATAGAGGCCCACAGATTTCTGACCTGATAATATGCTGCGCTGCTCAGCATTCCTATGAAAAAGGCGAAAAGGCCCTGAGTCAGATTGAAATGATATACCCCGAACAGCGCTGCGCTGATAAGTGCAGCTATCCAGTATCCGCCCAGATATTTCTCGATCCTTCTATATATAATTCCTCTGAACAGAAGCTCTTCAGACAACGGTGCCAGTATCACAACCTGAATCGTTACCAGCACTGCATCTGCCGAAAATATTGTTTTAGACAGCTCGTTATAGCTCGAGCCCAGAAGTCCATCCAGATTCAGAAATGACACGGCCTCACTAAGACCGCGGGATGCCAACACTCCCATGATAAAAATCAGCAGCATATACCATGGCTTTTTTATCACATAATCAGACCTTGGGTTAAAGTCATTCTTAAATATCCTGTAAAGCAGCGGTATGGAAATAATCAGAAATACCATGGTTGCGATGGTTTGAGCATTTCGCATAAGCCATGAATTTTCGCCGCCTGCGACAGGCGCCCATGCCACCAGGAGCATCTGCACCAGCCAGACAATAATCACATCCAGCAGCAGATACATTATAGGAGGATATATTATCCGCCAGATTTTTCGCCAAATAGTATCTTCCATCATCATTCCGCGAATATATCTCCTTCATTCAGCCAGTCCAGGCATTCCTTGACATGCTCATCCCAGAATCTCCACGTATGCTCTCCAGGATATGTTCTGAATTCATTGTCAATCTTAAGCTCGTCTAATTTATTCATGAATTCCTCATTATCCCTCACCATATGATCCTGGTCTGCAATGATAACAAGAATTTTCGGAAGCTTGGTGCCGCTTTCGGCTGCCTTCTGTGCAATTACTTTCAGATCAAGATCTGAGCCTGTCAGCTCCTTCCAGTCACCTAATATATAATCAGGCAGTACGCCCATCGCTCCTGCAAATCTCGCGGAAAATTCTATGTCAGAGGTAGGAGACATAGATATTACCTTGGAAAACATCTCAGGATATGAAAGTCCAAATCTCAATGCGCCGTATCCGCCCATACTCATTCCCCACAGGAAGTTATCCTCCCGCTTTTCCGAAAGTGGAAACAGGGCTCTTACGAATCCCATCAGCTCCTGTGTTATAAAGTCTGAATAATTGGCGCCGTAGACTGTATTAATATAGAAATTATTGCCGCAGCTGGGAATGACCAGTGCCATGCCCGCGTCCTGCGCCAGACGCACTACGTTCGTATTTTCCACCCACTGCGCACCGCTGTCCATCATGCCATGCAGCAGAAATATTGTCTTAAATGGTTCAAATGTATATCTTTCCTTATAATCGCTCACGGGATTCATAAAATTATCCCGACTCGGAAGATATACCTTTACATTAACACGTGTTCTTAAAATTCCTGACTCAAAATTACAATCGAAGGATATCATTTGCCTCGTTACTCCTTGTTTATCCATCCATCAATCTGAAAGGCAGTATTCTTGCCTATCGTTTTTATGATTTCAGGCTTGTTTTGCTCTTATTATTTCAAATGTATTTAATTCAGTTCCAAAATTTACATAGAATTTCTGCTTTGAATGCGGGCATGACTCGATATGATTTCTGTCTTCATCAAGCATGTCCAGAACGGTTACTTCTGTATTCTCGCCGTTATGCCTCATTATTTCTACCTTATCGCCTACACAGAATTTGTTCTTCTGCTCTAACATATAGTAGACCTGGCCATCCTCAGAGATATATTTCTTATCCGCGTCAGCCATACCCAGGTAGATCCATTCCTTCACATATGTGTTGGCATCATATATCTGTGTCGTCTGATCAGGCTTACCGAAGAAAAATCCTGTCGTATATTCTCTATATGTGCACTTGGAGATCTCATTTCTGTAAAAATCAAGACGTGACCTATAATATTCAGGATCCTTAAGATAATCATCAATTGCCAAACGATATGTACGGGCAACGCTCGCCACATACAACGCGCTCTTCATACGACCCTCAACCTTGAGGCTGTCTATGCCGGCCTCCAGGATCTCAGGGATATATTCGATCATACACAGATCCTTAGAATTAAAAATATATGTACCTCTTTCATTTTCAACAACAGGCATATATTCACCTGGACGTTTCTCCTCTACAACAGAATATTTCCATCTGCAAGGATGTGTGCAGTCACCCATGTTGCCGCTTCGTCCCGTCATATAGGCAGACAGCAGACATCTGCCAGAATAAGAGATGCACATCGCGCCATGGATGAAGGATTCAATCTCCATATCCGCAGGAATCTTCTCTCTTAATTCCTTTATCTCCTTAAGACTCAATTCCCTGGCGCTCACTACTCTGGTCGCACCCAGATCATGCCAGAAATTATATGTACCATAATTAGTATTATTTGCCTGAGTGCTTATATGAATATCAATCTCAGGAACTATCTTTCTGGCCAGAGTAAACAGACCCGGGTCCGAGATAATAAGCGCATCCGGCTTGATTTCCTTCAGCTCAGTGAAATATTTCTCTGCCTCATCCAGATCCTTATTATGAGCCAATATATTGGCTGTTACATATACCTTGACGCCGTGTTCATGTGCAAATGCTATTCCAGCCTTCATGTCCTCAGGCGAGAAATTATGCGCATTTGCCCTGAGTGAAAATGCTTCACCACCGATATATACCGCGTCAGCGCCGTACATGACAGCCACCTTAAGTACAGGCAGCGAGCCTGCCGGTATTAATAATTCTGGTTTTTTATTTTTAAGATTATTGCCTTCCACAGATAGTTCCTCTCTGATTTCTTATTTAATGCCGCAAATACACGTGCTCTCTTGTAAATCAATCACCTTATCACAGATGTCACCTGCGTTATTCTTGTACGCCAGCACCACCCCGTCTCCGATGGTTATAATACTGGTGGTAAGCTCTGGCATATGCTTGACTTCCCAGATAAATTCCCTCATCCTGCTATGTATAGTTCTCTGCCGCCTCGGTGTTACATATCTTGACCTTATCAGTTCCCCGTCCTGAAGAACATTATCCGCCAGCAATATGCCGCCTTCATTAAGAAGTCTCAGCAGATCCGGCAGCATCACGATATACTGTGCCTTAGCAGCATCCAGGAATATCATATCGAATCCTTCCTGCAGGTTCTTGATATTCTGAACAGCATCGCCTTCGATGAGCTTGATATTGTCATGCCCTGCCAGATTCTTCCTGGCTTCCTGAAGTCTGGGCTCGTAATTTTCCATAGTGACTATCTGAGTTTCTTCCAGGCATTCATTCATAAATAGCGTCGAATATCCTATCGCTGTTCCAATCTCCAGGATCCTCTTAGGCCTGTTCATCTTAAGCAAAACCTTCATGAAGGATTCCATCTCCTGCCTTATGATCGGCACATCATGCTCTTCGGCATATTCCCGCAGCTCAGCCAAATATCCAGGTGCATCCGGATCCAGGGAATGTATATATGCTGTTATGTTTTGATCAACTATCATTATATCTAAAATATTGCCATTTATCCGCGTGCCGGGACGGCTCACAACATTCTCTACCGAAAGACAGGATTGTTGATCACAACAATCCTGTCTTAAAATTACACGAATCTAAAATCTTCTCAGTCTGAGCCATACTCGTATCCTGAGAGGATATTGATTATCTTCTCTGTACTATAGCAAGGGCTGAGCACATATGTTCCTTCCTTATAATCTGCAGAATAGAAAATGCATCTTATCCTATAAATCAAAGCATTATCTATAAGTCCCAGATTCAGCAAATCATTTGCCACGGATTCATTAGTTGCATCTGCAGTGATCGTATAGTTGTATTTAGAATAATCCGCCGAATTAACCGGCACATCATATGCTATCTGCCTTGCCGCCATGAATCCTAGGACGCATATCGCGATCACGAGTACCAGCGGAATAAACCTGAGCGGGCTCTTAGCTTCCTTATAATAATATGCTTCTGCATTTCGGGATCTTCTGCGATAATCATAATCATCATATGAGTTGCGCTGTCTTCTTACAGGCCTCTCATCATAATCATATCTGACTGGGCGGCTCTGCCTTCTGTCTCTGTCATATCTGCCCTGTTCATCATAACTATTAGTCCGACTGCTGCGTCGTGCCTCATGACGACCACGATCATAATCAGTATTTCTGTTCGGTCTTTTCTCAGTCTCTGCGTAACTGCTGCGCGCAACTTTTTCGCTAATTCTGTCCTTATCAGAATACAATTTACGCTGATTGCCATATATGCTGTCGTTTGCTTGAGTCCGTCTTGTGCTGCTGCGCTGTTCATCCTGGCTGGTTCTGTTTCTTACCTCAGATGCCTTCTCTGTCTGCATCTTTTCTGACTCTTTCGAAGGCAAAGAACCAACATTTTTCTTTTTCTTCGGTACCTCAGTTTTAGCTGATTCCTCCGTGTTTTCTGCATCTTTCGGCTTAGATATCTTAAATACCCTCGTAAGGGACGCATCATCATCTGCAGCCGCGTTTCTTACTGCCTGAACCTCTTCAAGCGATACGATAGTCTTATCTGTAGCTGCATCACGGATCTTAGCATCTGCCATCCAGTCAGCATCCATCTGAAGCTGTGATGCTGCATTTCTTACTGTCTGAGCCTCATTCAGTGATACGATGGTCTTGTCTGTGACCGCGTCCCTGATCTTAGCATCCGCCATCCAGTCGTCATCCATCTGAAGCTGCGATGCTGCATTTCTTACTGTCTGTGCCTCATTAAGCGATACGATGGTCTTATCTGTAACTGCATCACGGATTTTCTCATCGGCTGTCCAGTCATCATCCATTTGGAGCTTCAGGGCTGCCCGCCTTACTGTCTGAGCCTCGCTTAGGGATACTATCGTTTTATCTGTGACTGCATCACGGATCTTAAACTCACCGTCCCAGTCATTATCAATGTCTGCATCCTGATTTTCTGTCAGCCCCGACTGTTCAGAAACATTTTCTCCTGCTGCCTCCGGCTGTTCCTCTGAAGCCTTGTCTTCCGTAATATCTACCTGACCCTGGGCAGAATTCTGAGCATTTGCCTCTTCTGCAGCAAGATCCTTTTGATTGTCGTCCGATGAGGATGCAGCAGAAGCTCTCTTAAATGTCAATGTATTCTCTACATTTACCGTGCCTGTGCTCTCAAGGTCTGCAGGGCTGTCTGATCTTCTCTTAGGAATGACTACCCTTGTGCTTTCACTTGATATGTCGCTACTGCTCCAGCTATCATCGGCATATTCTTCAGCCCAGCTCATATCGTTTGACGCAGACTCACCAATAGCTGAGGCCGCTTCATCAAATAAATCAGCCTCAGCTGCAGAATCTGTATTCTGTTTTATATTAGATTTATTAGAGCTTCTAAGACTCTGACTCTTTCTAGATGATCGATTATTGTGTTTGCTCATTTTCTTTCCTAACCGGTTGTGCTGTCCACGCATGCCGATCGGCTATACTTCCAATATGAAAGGAAGAACCATAGGTCCCTTTCTATCCTTGGTGCGTGTATATCTTCTCACAGAGTCGCCGATTATCATCTTGGCCTTGCCTCTGTTGTACTTATTTCTATCAAGATAATCTATCAAATTATTGTAGATTATTTTATTTATTTCTTCAAGTATTATATCCAGGTCGCCTTCATATACCCAGCCTCTGGTAAATACTTCAGGACCTGATATGATAAGGCCATTTTCCTTATCTATACATACAGATACTATGAGTACACCTCTCTCAGACAGATCCTTTCTATCCTCTATGATAGTTCTTCCGACATCAGCAACACCTGAATTATCTACATAGATTCCGCCGGCCTGAACATGATCTATTATCTTGGCCGATTTCTGTGACAGCTCGATCACATCACCATTTTCAGCCATGATTACATTCTTGCTGTTATATCCCATATCCAGTGCCAGTTCCCTGTTAGCACTTCTATGTCTGTATTCTCCATGCGCCGGTATTACATATTTCGGCTTCAGCAGCGAGTACATCAGCTTAATTTCTTCCTGGCATGCATGTCCCGATACATGGGTCTGCTGGAATACAACCTTGGCACCCATCTGCGCCAGCTCATTCATAACATTTGATACAGCCTTCTCATTGCCTGGAATCGGTGAAGATGAGAATATGATGACATCATCCTGTTTAATCTCAATCTTCTTATGATTCTTATATGCCATACGCGAGAGCGCCGCCATCGGCTCGCCCTGGCTGCCTGTTGTAATAATCGTAAGCTTGCTGTCAGGATAATTTTTCATCTCATCAACCGAGATGATCGTATTTCCCGGCACGGTTATATATCCCAGCTCCTGCGCAGTCTCAATGACATTGATCATGGACCGGCCTTCCAGTACGACTTTTCTCTTATATTTGTAAGCCGTATTTATAACCTGCTGTACCCTGTCTACGTTAGATGCAAATGTTGCAACTATAATTCTGTTTTTGGCATGTTCTGCAAATAATAAATTAAATGTCTCGCCAACTGTCTTCTCCGACATGGTATATCCAGGACGTATCGCATTAGTCGAATCGCACATTACAGCCAGTACACCCTTTTTGCCCAGTTCAGCCAGTCTCCACAGATCAATGGCATCGCCGTATACTGGCGTATAATCCACCTTGAAGTCGCCTGTATGAACCAGTACGCCGGCAGGGCATGTTATTGCCAGAGCTGCCGCGTCAGATATACTATGATTTGTTCTGATAAATTCAATATTGAACGCCCCTGCCTTCAGCTTCTCGCCATAGTCAACAACCTTCAATTTGACCACATTTTCCATGCGATGCTCTTCCAGTTTCTTCTGTATGAGCGCAATTGAGAGCTTTGTTCCGTATATAGGTGCCTGTATGTCTCTGAGAACATATGGAATCGCACCGATATGATCCTCATGTCCATGTGTAATATAGAATGCCTTGACTTTCTCCTTGTTCTGTTTCAGATATGAAACATCCGGAATGATCAGATCTATTCCGAGCAATGTATCATCGGCAAATTCCATGCCGCAATCCACAACAATAATAGAATCTTCGTATTCTATTGCTGTCATATTCATTCCGACTGCTTCCATGCCGCCTAATGGGATGATCTTTAATTTATTTGATCTGCTGTCTTTTTTGACCTTCGCACGGTCTGAATTATTTCTTGACCCATTAGCCTTAGTATTCTGCGGCATAACCTTTTCTGTCTTTTTCGCAGAAGTCTGGCTGTCCGGCATATTTTTATATTTTTTTCTCTTAGTCTGTGTCTGTCCATTAGAAGTCGACTTCTGATTTTTTTCCTGAAGCGGCTTCTGATTATTCGGAGCATTCCTATAATTGTTTTCCGTCATATTCCTCCTAGTTTTTTATGATGCCGAAATAAATGTTCCAGGAATCCATTTGCCTCTGTAATTAATAGAAGTCCTACTTAATAAGTTCTTCCATTTATCTTGATATTCTGGTAAAGACTCCATGCATTCTCACATTTTTTGTAAGAAAAATAAATCACACCACAATGAGCACGTCCCATTTACATGAACGTGCGTTTATCTGTTACTATATATTGTACGACCCTGTTCGCCGGTGCCGTACCAAAATCAGCTGTCGTGAAATACAGCTGATTCTTGAAATCTTATTTGTAAATATTATCATTCTGACGAGATCATTCTACGTCGATATCATCTAAAAGCTCTGCAAATACCTTAGCCAGAGCATCTAATTCTCTGTCGTCGTCTACAAATTCATAGATGGCTTCCTCGTCTTCCGGTTTTGAGACATCCTTAAGAATATATGCATCTGCATCCCCTTCACCAGCAGGCTCTTCTGTCACCATGATATAACTGACATCTCCCAGCTTGGTTTCCTCTACGATGTAATACACATCTTCATTTCCATCTTCGTCTTTAAAAATAATCTTTCCGTTATCTTCCATCTCGATCAATCTCTTTATCTATTCGTGCAAATTCGTAACTATTCAGCCACATTACGGAAAACCTGCCGTTGGCAGCTCTCCTTCATGCTCAGATATTGCAAAACCACTGCTACGCAGCGTTCCCGCGTCATTCATTTATTGCTGTGCATATAATCCTCTAGAATAAATGCAGCAGCAATCTTATCTATATATTGCTTTCTCTCTGAATGAGGCACCCTCATTTCATCGAGTATCCCGTCTGCTTCAACAGTAGTAAGCCTCTCATCCTGCATGGTGACGGGAAGCTGAAGCCTTTTTTCAAGTTTCTCTTTAAATTCCAGAGATTTAAGTGCCCGATCGCCGACTGAACCATCCATATTAACAGGAAGTCCCAGCACAATGCTGTCCACCTGATATTCTGAGACAATTGCCTCTAATCTGGCCAGTGTCCGGCGGAGCTTATTTTCTGATTCTCTCGTGATAGTCTCAAGCGGCTGCGCGGTTATCCCCAGAGGATCCGTTAATGCCACGCCCACCGTCTTAGATCCATAATCCAGACCCATTATTCTCATATGAGCCCCTATTTCTTTAGTTTGTTCTCTATATAGAACCTAACCGTTTCCTCAATGAGCTCATCTCTTTCAACCTTGACAATAAGACCACGCGCATTGTTATGGCTCGTAATATATGTAGGATCGCCAGACATAATATAGCCTACGATCTGATTAACAGGATCGTAGCCTTTCTCAGCCAATGCTGCATATACGCGCTCTATGATCTCTTCAGTAGAAAGAACTTCTTCCTTTGGCATATTATAATGTTGTGTTAAATGAATATCGTAATTGCTCATGGTCTGATTCTACCCTAATTTACTGGTGCTTTCAAGTCATACATAAGCAAAATGGTGCACTAAAAGTCATGCATATCATTTTGCTTATAAGGCCTCATCTGCAGTACAGTATATCATCTGCAAATTCTGTTGGTACGACTGTAAGCATCTGGTTTACCATCTGGTTAAGTGGCTCACCATTTCTTCCATATATATCCACATCGGCCAGGATTCTGACATACTCAGGCGTATATCCCGCAAAATAGGCTCTGCCGGTTGCGGAATCCTCTATTATTTCCTCTACCAGGATCTCACATTTGCAGCCTATCAGGCGGCTTTCATATTCTTTTCTTAATTCCTCGCCGACTGCAATCAGTTCCCTGGCTCTCGCTTCCTTAACTGCCTTAGGTAACTGGTCTGGGAGCTGGTCGGCTCTGGTTTTCTTTCGTCTCGAATATGGAAATACATGCATCCTTGAAAATGCTATTTTCTTCACATATTCTACTGTCTGGGCAAATTCTTCGTCAGTTTCACCTGGAAATCCCGTGATTACATCTGTGGTTATTCCTGCAGCAGGAAAATATCTTCTTATCGTCTCGACGCAGCCGACAAATTCCTCTGTCGTATAATGTCTGTTCATGCGCTTAAGTACGCTGTCGCAGCCGCTCTGAAGAGACAGGTGAAACTGAGGGCAGAACTGCTTAATGCTGCTGAGCTTTTCTATCATCTCTTCAGATGCAATACCTGCTTCAAGTGAGCCCAATCTAATTCGCCTAATGCCGGGGATTTCTGATATTTTCTTCATTAAGATATACATCGCAGGTTCGTCTGACGTCTTTAATCCAATTGCATCTTCATCAGCTTCATGAATCTCGAAGCTGCTTATGTCAATTCCCGTAAGGACTATCTCCTGATAGCCCGCTGCAGCCAGCGTCTTAACTTCATCAATAATCTCTGACAGATAACGGCTTCTGCTTCTTCCTCTCAGGAACGGGATCAAGCAGTATGAACAGAATCTGTTGCAGCCATCCTGAATCTTAACATAAGCCCTGACGTGACTTCCCTGGCTCGTAATGTTTTGATTCTCATAAGTTGTGCAGTGCGTAAGGTCATCTACCAATATGCCGCTTTCATCAGTGCTGAAATCACTAGCATTTTGGGAAGCGCCAGACTGACTTTTCTCTTTTATCTTATTACTAACTATAGAGATTATCTTACTTTTCTCGCTATTTCCTACAACTATATCCGCCAGGCCATCCTCTACTATCTTCTGTGCTGCTTCCTGTGCATAACAGCCTGTCATAACTATGAGCGCGTCAGGATTATTCTTCTTGCAGCGGCCTGTCATTTGCCGGGACTTTCTCGCAGCCTCATGGGTGACAGCACATGTATTTACCACATATACATCACATTCTTCCGCAAAATCTGCGATCTCATATCCTGCCGCCTCGAACTGTTCCTGAATAGCCTGGGTTTCATATGCATTTGTCTTACATCCTAATGTATGAAACGCTGCTCTCATATCTGTATAGTCTCCACGGTATCTAATGCCTTCTGATATAATTCCTCGATCACGCCCTCCAGCAGCTTCTCCGACTTCTGAATCTTCTCCAGCTTCGGTTTGGTTACAGGATGCTTGGCAACAAATATTGTGCAGCAGTCTTCATAAGGCAGAATCGAGGTTTCATATGTTCCGATCTTTTCTGAAATTGCTACTATATCCATCTTATCAAATGCGCATAACGGCCTGTAGACCGGGATATTGCATACTTCATTTGTTACGAGCATGCTCTGCATGGTCTGGCTGGCAACCTGTCCGATACTTTCACCCGTAACAAGGCCGATGGCGCCATTTTTCACAGCCAGCTCCTGGGCGATCTTCATCATGTATCTGCGCATGATTATCGTAAGCTCCTCGTGAGGACAGACTTCATATATCTTCATCTGAATATCCGTGAAGTTTACGATATGAAGATTAATAGGGCCTGAGTACCTAGACACGATTCGAGCCAGATCTACGACCTTCTGCTTAGCTCTCTCCGATGTATATGGAGGCGCATGAAAATATACAGCATCAAGATTGACGCCTCGCTTTGATACCAGGTAGCCTGCTACAGGGCTGTCGATTCCGCCTGACAACAGCAACATCGCCTTGCCTGACGAACCTACAGGCATGCCTCCGAGGCCTTCTATTTCAACCGAATATATGTTGATATCGTGCTGTCTGATCTCCACTGTCAGCATGATATCAGGATTATGGACATCAACACTCAGCTGTTCAAATTCGTCTAAAAGCACCTCGCCCAGGAGCATATTGGCATCCATGGAAGCCACCGGGTAGCTCTTGTCGATTCTTCTGCAATTAGCCTTGAATGTATAATGCTTGTCCTCGCCATCCGAGAAATATGTATTTCTCATGTATTCGATGACTTTTCCCTTCAATTCTTCGAAGCTCACCGGGTCGAACTGTGTCACCGGGCAGATCCATGCAATTCCGAATACCTTCTTAAGTGCTTCGATTGCCTCATCATAATCCGCCTCATCGTACATAACATATATTCTTCCCTGAGCCTTACGTACAGAAAACGGATTATCCAGAACCTTCAGTGCACTCTTAATATTTTTAACGAGCATATCCTCGAAAATATATCTGTTCTTACCCTTTACACCTATCTCTGAGTATTTTATCAATAACATACTGTTCACAGACAGTCTCCTTTCAATGTGACACAAACCTCTTAAGCATATTGTAAGTGTCCTTTATCTGTTCTATCGCATAATCAACTTCTTCTATCGTATTGTATCTGCAGAAGCTAAATCTCAGTGTGCAGTCAGCCTCCCTGGCATTAAGTCCGATGGCCTGCAGCGTTCCGGACAGTCCAGGCCTATTCGATGAACAGGCAGAACCCGATGACACATATATTCCCCTTTCTTCCAGTGCATGGAGCATGACCTCACTTTTAACAGGGAAGAAGGTTGCGCTTACAATATGCGGCGCACTCTGATCTCCTTTTTTACTGTTGATCTTAATGTAGTATTTTCCCGCTGAACCAGGTTCGTTTTTTATCTGCTCAGCAAATTCATTTAAGCCATCCGTAAGTCTGTCCTTCAACTCGGTCATATGGCTTACATTTTCTGCGAGATTTTTGTATGCATTTTCTGCCGCCCGCGTCATACCTGCGACTCCTGGCACATTATCAGTTCCGCTTCTCATGCCCTTCTGCTGGCCGCCGCCCAGTATAAGCGGCGTCACTCTGGTCTTTTCATTCTTATATAGGAATCCAGCTCCCTTAGGACCATGAAACTTATGGGACGATACGCTTAGGAGGTCTATATTCATCTTCTTCGGGTAGATATTATATTTGCCAAATGCCTGGATAGCATCAACGTGATATATGCATCTCGGATTAGCTTCCTTTATAAGCCGCCCGATAGCCGCCACATCCTGCACTGCTCCTATCTCGTTATTTACGAACATGGTGGAAATTATGATCGTATCAGGCCTGATCGCATTTCTTAGATCTTCCAATGATATATGACCGTCATGATCAACGGGAAGATATGTTACCTCGAACTTGCCACCATCAGCAAATGTATAATTTTCCAGATATTTAAGTGGTTCTAAAACCGATGAATGCTCAAAGCATGTAGAGATTATATGCCGTCCCTGCCGCTGGTAAGACATCGCCGCGCCGATGAGCGCGAGATTATTGGACTCCGTACCGCCGGATGTAAATATAATTTCCTTTTCTGACACCTTGAGAATCCTGGCTATCTTCTCCCTGGAATCCTTCAAAATGCGTTCGGATTCCATGCCCTTCATATGCTTAGATGAGGGATTGCCGAAGTCCTGCCTCATGACCTGACTTATTACATCAACTACATCATCGTCTACTCTTGTTGTTGCTGAATTGTCAAAATATACTTCCATCTTATAATCTTACTGCCACAACTGAACGCCAGTCTCCGTCCTCATTTACTTCCTTAAGCTCGAGATTTTTATTGCCATTAACAGCGTCCCTTACTTCCTGCTCCTTATAATCAATAATTCCTGATGAAATAAATACTCCGCCAGGATTTAGGAAGCTGTCCACAAATCCTGCCATAGGAACTATTACATCTGCCAATATATTTGCCAGGACGATGTCATATTTCTCTTCTGCCAAAATTCTCTGAAGCTCTGTGTCTTCGAGAATATTTCCTGCGCGCAGTTCATATATCGTGGTTCCATCCTCAGAAGGATTATCCTCACCGATCCTGTTCTGCTCGAAATTTTCCTGCGCTATCACAACGGCCTGTTCATCAATATCTATTGCTGTTATGGAAGATGCTCCTAATTTGCCTGCTGCGATGCCTAATATTCCTGAACCGCAGCCCAGGTCCAGTACCTTCATACCAGGCTTCATATATCTCTGAAGCGCTCTGAGGCATAGTCTCGTGGTCTCATGAATTCCAGTTCCGAAGGCCATGCCAGGGTCGATATCAATCACTATGTCGCCGGCCAGTTCCTCCGGCACCTGCTCCCAGGTAGGCTTAATAACTATATTATCAACTGCAAATGGCTTAAAATATTCCTTCCATTTGTTGTTCCAATCCTCGGTATCCACTGAGCTTACGTCTATCGTAACCTCACCTATGCCGAACATCTCCGATGCATCCTTAAGTCCCTGCTTAACCTTATCGAGATCCACATGGATTCCTTCGAAACCACTCTGTTCATTGGCAGCTGTCGGCGAATCTCCCGTGCCTATTCCTTCTGGAATAAAGCCATTCTCATCGAGATAGAAGCTGACTGTGCAGCTTCCGTCATCTTCAGGCAATTCCTTAACAAAATCCGCATACATCTGATTCATCTCTTCATCTGTAAGCTGAATATTGTTATCGATCTGCACATCCGTGATGCCATAATCCATAAGTGTTGCGCATACAAGCTCGCAATCAGCGGTAGTTGTATGAATAGTATATTTATTCCAGATCATTCTCTGCTCCTTATAATCACTCGTAATCCGTAGACATAGTTTGCAATTAACATGCACCTTTACCAGCTATTATTTGCACAGGGATGCGAAGTCAGGCGCAGCTGCGAGAGCGCTGTAGGCGCGTAGCAGCTGACTTTTAACTATGAGTGGCTTCGCCATCCCTGCGCATATTTAGTTGACTTTAATGCTACACGCAAAATGCTCTTGATAGTCTACTGAAAAACCGCCGTTTTTTCAACCGCATACATATTAACATACTGAAATTTCTTTTCCCCGGCTCTTAGTAGTTACAAATTACTATTTCTTATTCATTTGTGTCGATTTTTCTGTAGAAGTATAAGATTTTTTACATCAAATCTATGAAATATTTACAAAGAAACTTCTCAATATCTTATTTGACATTAACAACATTTATCCATATAATTATGAGGAATCATTGTGCATTTCATGAGATGTCAATGATTCTTAAAGCTAGGGAAATCGCGCTGTGCGGGATTTCCTCGTTATTGTTGCGGCATTTGCCAGATGTTTTATACCCCAGGGTATGCCTTCGTTTGGCTCATTGTCTGCGCAGATCATGCGTACTACGTAAACGCATGATTATATCTGTAATAATAAGGAGGATTTTACTACAATGAAAAATTTACAAGCAGATATCGTTGTAATTGGTACAGGCCCTTCAGGTCTTGCAGCTTGTGTAGAAGCTTCAGACGCTGGTCATAAGGTTATCGCTCTTGAGAAACAGAACGTTTCTGGCGGTGCAGCTAACATGGGTATGGGACCTTTAGGTATCGGTACAAGACAGCAGCAGGATCAGATGGTTGACATCGACGTTGAGAGAGCATTCAAGATGTTCATGGAGTATACTCACTGGAGAGTTGATGCTAACATGGTTAAGAAGTATTTCGCAGCTTCAGCAGGAACAATCAAGTGGTTAGAGGATCTTGGTGTTGAATTTGCCGGTGCTTACAAGTACTTCCCTAAGTCAGAAGCTACATGGCATATCGTTGCTGTTAACGGCGGTATCGGACGTAACGGCGGTGCTATCATGAACAAGCATATGCTTGCTAAGGCTCAGGAAAATGGTGTTGAAGTTATGTATGAAACACCTGCTAAAGAGATCTTAAGAGATGCTGAAGGCAAGATCTGCGGCGTTAACGCTACAGCAAAAGATGGTGAAGAAATTCACATCGACTGCAAGGCAGTTATCGTTGGTACAGGCGGTGCCGGAGATTCACCGGAATACATGAAGGAAAGAATGGGCTATACATACGGCAAAGACCTCTTCAATATCGTTATCCCTGGTCTTAAGGGCGAAGGTATTAAGATGGCTATGGCAGCTGGTGCAGCTACAACAGATATGACTGTTGAGAAGATCTACATCCTTCCATACTCAGACTTCGGTGTACAGAGTGTTCCTGTAACATTCATGCAGCCAAACCTTATGGTTAACAAGCTGGGCAAGCGTTTCATCAACGAGGAGCAGATGCAGAATACAACATTCACAGGTAATGCTATCCAGATCCAGAAGGATGCAGTTGGATTCTCTATCATCGACCAGAGCATCATTAACTACTACAAGAAGAAAGGTCTTGACGTTGTTAACTTCGTTCATCACGTTGACAACATTGATGACTTCGAGCAGGCTTGCGAGGATATCATCAACGACCCAACTAACCCAGACGTTGTTAAGGCTGATTCTATCGAAGAACTGGCTGAGAAATTAGGAATCGATCCAGATGCACTCGTAGAAACAGTTGATGAATACAATGATATGTGTGAATCAGAGGATTCTCTGTTCTACAAACCAAGCAAATTCATGAAGCCAATCAAGAAGGCTCCATTCTATGCTGGTATCTTCCATCCATCAGGATACGGTACATTAGGCGGAATCAAAATCAACGAGAACTGCGAAGTTATGGATAACGATTGGAATACAATCCCAGGCTTCTTCGCATGCGGTACTGATACATGTACTATCTACGGTGATTCTTACATGTTCTTATTACCAGGTAACACAATGGGTTACTGCGTAAATACAGGACGTTTCGCTGGACAGGGTGCTGCTGAATACGTAGAAGATTTAGACGACTAATTTTTGATTAACGTCATTATGAGCAGTGCATATTCTTATGCGCTGCTCTCATTTTGCAGAAGCAATTATAAATGCAAGTAGGCCACTTGCTCTGCGGCCGCATTGCAAATGGCTTATAAATACTAACAATCTAGTAACAATTCAAAGAGGGAAAAAATGGCAGAAGTAAAATTAACAATTGATGGCCGCCAGATCGTAGCAGATGAATCTAAAACAGTTCTCGAGGCTGCTTTAGATAATGGAATCTATATTCCTCATCTGTGCTATCACGAAAATCTCCATCCAAATGGCGGATGCCGTCTCTGCGTAGTTAAGCAGGAAGGTGTTGATGGAGTTATTACCTCCTGTTCAACAAAAGTTAAGGAAGGTATGGTAATCAATACTAAAGATGAACTTGCCGACAAGATCAGAAAGCTGTCTTGTGACTTCATGTTCAAGACTCACCCAAGTGAGTGTACAGGATGTCCTAAGTATGGCAAATGTCAGTTGGCTAACATCTCACAGTATGTTGGTGATACAGGTCGTGCTCTTCGTGAGCTTAAGATCCGTGCAACACTTGATGAAACTAATCCTCTCATGCTTCATGAGATGTATCGTTGTATCCTGTGCGGACGTTGTATCCGTGCCTGCGGTGAATTAAGAGGTGTTGGTGCCCTGAAATTTGCCAAGGTTGACGGAAGAATGCGTGTAGTTATCGATGGTGACTCACTTGCCAATGCAGACTGCCGTTTCTGCGGTGCCTGCGTTGAGGTATGTCCTACAGGTTCTATCCGTGATAAGGTCGGCGTATTCCGTGATGACCTTCCACGTGAGCAGGCTCTGATCCCTTGCAGCGCTGAATGCCCTGCACATATTGATATTCCTGCTTACATCCGTGCTATCTACAATGGTGATTACTCAACAGCTGTTGGTATCATCCGTGAAAAGGTTCCATTCCCACATGCACTGGGTCTCGTATGCAACAATCGTTGTGAAAACAACTGTAAACATAAACACATTAACTCTTCTCTTTCAATCCGTAATCTTAAGAGATTCGCTGCTGAGCATGATGATACTCAGATCTGGAAAGAGAAATATATGGAAAAGGCTCCTTCAACAGGTAAGAAGGTTGCAGTTATCGGCGGTGGTGCCTGCGGTATGACAGCAGCATATTACCTCAACAAGAAGGGTCATGACGTTACAATCTTCGAAGCTAAGAAGATTCCTGGCGGTCATATGACATCAGGTATGCCTGAATACAGAATCCCACAGAAGGCTGTTCTGGAAGAGGCTAAGATTATCGAGGAAGCAGGCGTTAAGTTCGTATGCGACAGCCCAATCAAGAATGCTGTAGACCTCAAGAAGGATTATGATGCAGTTCTCGTAGCTATCGGTACTTCAGTAGGTAAGAAACTGGGTTACCTGAACAAGAGTAATCTTCCTCAGGTATTCTCTGCCCTGGAGCTTCTTCAGGCACAGAGACTGAACCAGGATATTGATTTAGGCGATACAGTATGTATCGTTGGTGGTGGTAACGTTGCATTTGATGCTGCAGGAACACTTCTTCGTATGGGCAAGACAGTTAATGTAGTTTGCCTTGAGAAGAATGCTTCACAGGCTTCAGCTGAAGAACGTGACACTGCTCTTGAAGAAGGTGCTAACCTGTTCGATTCTCATTCAAACGAAGAGATCATCGGTGAAAACGGTCATGTAACAGGTCTTCGTGTTCATAAGATCAACAGCTTCTACTTCCATCCTGAGACACGTGCTCTGGTTGAGGATGCTGTTCCTGACAGCACATATGTAATCCCTTGCGACAGCATCGTATTTGCAGCCGGACAGGTAACAGGTCTTACAGAGGACTTCGGTCTGGCTATCAACAGATTCGGATACCTTATCGATCCTAAGACAGGCAAGAGCGAATATACTACATCAGAAGATGGTATCTTCGCAGCTGGTGACGTTATCACAGGTACAAGATTCGTTATTGATGCAATCGCAGGTGCCCGTGCAGTAGCTGAGATCATGGACAAATACTTAGGCGGAGATGGCAACATCGACGGCAAGTTAGTTGAGCGCAGCGCTGATCCACATATCGGTAAGATCAAGGGATTTGCTGAGATTCTTCGTGAAGAGATGCCTATTCGTCCTGCTGAAGAGCGTCGTGCTGACTTCGATCCTGTTTCTACAGGCTTCACATGCGAACAGGGTAATTGCGAGTCTAGCAGATGTCTGCAGTGTGACCTGAGACTTCAGATTGCTAAGCAGAAATTCTATGCTGACTACGTTCCAGCAGAAGAAGAGGAGGTAAATGCATAATGGAAAAATTATTAGTATGCAGTTGCGTTGTAGGAGATCCTTATACAATTAGCTCCACATATCTTTTAGACAACCACTTAGATAAAGTTAAAGAAGGCGTTGAAAAATACGCTGCCACAGTCGGCGCATCAGAAATATTATATCTTCTCCCGGAAGGTTCAAAATATGATGTAGCTAATGCAGCATATGGCAAGGTTTCACCAGTTATGGAAAACCCATATGCTGTTGCACAGACACTGGAAGGCAAGCTTCCTCGTCCTATGATTCAGGATGATTTCGTTGCTGAATATGACGGCAAGGAAGTTGCTGTTATCACACCTGAAGCAGCTTACAATCTGGTATCTGGTGCTGACTGCAAGTTCATCACTATCAACAAGGGTGATGCACAGGAAGTTAAGGAAGTTCCTTACGGAACAAAATTAAGCGAGGTAGTTGATGCAGCTGATGCTAAGGCTGTTCTCGTAGGCGGCATCAAGGGTCAGTTCATCTTACCTGAGAAGCTGGCTGATTTCGAGGCTGGAAGCGATCTGTACTCTAACTCAATCACAGTTTATGGCAAGGATTCATGTATGGTAGTTGTTCTTGATAAGCTCATGGATCAGGCCTGGGCTAATACTTGCGGCAAATGTGTTCTCTGCCGTGAGGGTACACTTCAGTTCAAGACTATCCTTGATGATATGCCTGTTGGCAAGAGCAAGGCTGGCGACATCGACCTGTTAAAGGACGTTGCTCCACTGGTAAGAGACGGTGCTTACTGCCCATACGGACAGAACTGGCCAAATGCAGTTCTTACTGCTCTTGATCTCTTCGCTGCTGAATTCGAAGCTCATGTTAAGAAGAAAGCATGCCCTGCAGGCGTTTGCTTCCAGGCTGGTGCTATTTACTACATTAAGCCTGATGTATGTACCGGTTGTACAGATTGTATTGATGAATGCGATTATACTGCTATCGAAGGCAAGAAGAACTTCATCCATATGATCGATCAGGATATGTGTGAACATTGCGGCAAGTGCGTTGATGTCTGCGAAGAAGGCGCTATCGTTAAGGCTGACGGCAAGCTGCCTAAGCTGCCTAAGAAGCTCACAAGAGTCGGCAAATTCTAATTCAAGCTATATACCAAAATATGTATATACACAAACGGGAGACGAAAGTCTCCCGTTTGTTATGTCATATATTCTGTAAATTCATGTAACTACTCAGAACCGTGTTACAGATGAGCCTACCGATGGTGACTCCTCTGTATGCTTAAGCATCGCAAAATATAGGGACGGCTCAGTCCACTGCTCGAAAACGCCTTCGCTGACTGTTTTCTCGCAGTGAACTGAGCCGTCCCAGCACAATTTCATTATTAAAAGAGTTCTATAATATTCTTTACTTTCTCTTATACATTACTTCGTCGAATGCCTTCAGTGCATCCTTCTGCTTGCCATTCATAGACTTAGGAACGACGATATTAAGTGTCGTATACTGATCGCCGCGTCTCTTATTATCTCTCAGATATGGAACACCTTTGTTCTTAAGGCGGATCGTTGTTCCTGTCTGTGTACCAGCCTTGATTGGGAATAAGACATCGCCATCAACGGTATGAACCTTGATATCACCGCCTAAGGCTGCCTCAGGGAATGTAATGTCCATAGCCGAATAAAGATCTACTCCATCGCGCTGGAATTCATTGCTTGCGCTTACAAGGATCTCAACCAGGAGATCACCGCGTTTGCCTCCCTTGGTTCCAGGATCACCCAGCTCAGCTATTCTTATGCACTGACCTGACTCAATTCCCGCCGGGATCTTAACATCAATCTTCTTCTTGATATTCTTATAGCCTAAGCCTCTGCACTCAGGACACTTGTCCTTGATGATCTGGCCTGTTCCATTACAGTCAGGGCATACCTCAGTAGATCTCATCATTCCGAACAGGCTCTGTCTCGTTACAGTTACCTGACCAGTTCCGTTACATTTAGAACATTTCTCTGGTGATGTGCCCTCCTTAGCTCCTGTGCCATGACATTTGCCGCATTCATCTTTATAATTAATATCAACTGTCTTAGAGCAGCCAAATACAGATTCTTCGAAGGAGATTCTGATTCTGGTTCTGACATTGGCACCCGGCTGCGGACCATTATAGCTGCTTCTTCTGCTGCCGCCGCTGAAGCCGCCGCCAAACAGGTCGCCAAAAATATCACCAAAGCTGCTGAAGATATCATTCATGTTCATGTTCTGGTAATTGTATCCGCCAGAGCCTGCACCGCCTGCTTCAAATGCTGCATGACCATACTGATCATACATTTTCTTCTTTTCAGCATCGCTCAGGATACCATATGCTTCTGCGGCCTCCTTGAACTTGGCCTCAGCCTCTTTATCACCTGGATTGGCATCCGGATGATATTTCTTGGCCATCTGTCTGTATGCTTTCTTTATCTCATCCTGAGTCGCTGTTTTGGGAATACCCAGCACCTCATAATAATCTCTTTTATCCGCCATTTTTTCATTTCCTTTTCTTGTATAGACCCAGATTTCATATGTGCAATAACACATACTGCTCAAAAATCACATGTTCACGACACAAATCTCCCAGCAACCGTATGCTTATTCAGCATTTCCTGTTTTCATAGTACATTTTCTAGGCAATTTCTGTATTGAACCACCGATTTTCAGGCAACTTAGGTTCCAAATTACAAACATGGATTCTAATAATTTTCATATTAGATGGATATAGTATTTGTCATACCCTAAACCACCACGCAAGGTGGAATGCCGTAAGCAGTCCACCTTGTGTACATCATATTATTATTTAATTAATCTGACTGTCGCTTTATGCGCCATGTCGTCCAACCCATCCGACAGCCATGAACCATGCCATGCAAGCATGCTCATTCATGGCTGCCGTCCAGGATTTTTATATTAGATCTCAGTGTAGTCACCATCAACTACATTGTCATCACTGCCGCTGTTTGATGAGCTCTGGTCTGCACCTGGCTGTGAGTAGTTAGCTCCTGCGCCTGGGTTTGCACCGCCTGCCTGCTGTGAAGCCTGCTCATACATCTTAGTAAATACCTTCTGTGAGCTTCCCATCAGTTTCTCCTTAGCAGCCTTGATCTGATTCAGCTGGTCTGGTGTGATCTCAGCATTAGCATCTGTTGGAAGTAATCCCTTCAGTGCATTCAGGTCGTTCTCAACCTCAGCCTTATCAGCTGCGTCTAACTTATCACCTGCTTCGTTAAGAGCCTTCTCAACCTGCATTGCCAGTGAATCTGCTTCATTTCTTGCATCAATTGCTTCCTTACGAGCCTTATCCTGAGCTTCGAATTCTGCAGCTTCCTTAACAGCCTTGTTGATCTCGTCATCTGACATATTAGATCCTGCTGTGATTGTGATATGCTGTTCCTTACCTGTTCCCAGATCCTTAGCAGATACATTTACGATACCATTTGCATCGATATCAAATGTAACCTCAATCTGTGGTATTCCACGTGGAGCAGGAGCGATTCCATCCAGTCTGAACTGTCCCAATGTCTTGTTATCACGTGCAAACTGACGCTCACCCTGTACAACATGGATATCAACTGCGCTCTGATTATCAGCTGCTGTTGAGAATACCTGGCTCTTCTTAGTAGGAATTGTTGTATTTCTCTCAATAAGTCTTGTAGCAACGCCGCCTAATGTCTCGATTGAAAGTGACAGTGGTGTTACATCAAGAAGAAGAACATCTCCGGCACCGGCATCGCCTGCTAACTTACCGCCCTGGATAGCTGCACCGATAGCAACGCACTCATCAGGGTTAAGTGACTTAGATGGCTCCTTGCCTGTAAGCTGTTTTACCTTATCCTGTACTGCAGGGATACGAGTTGATCCGCCGACCAGAAGTACCTGACCGAGATCTGCTGTTGTAAGTCCTGCATCTCTTAATGCCTGCTGAACAGGCTCTACTGTCTTCTCTACCAGATCATGTGTTAATTCATCGAATTTAGCTCTTGTAAGTGTAATATCAAGATGCTTTGGTCCCTCAGCTGTTGCTGTGATGAATGGCAGGTTGATATTAGATGTTGTTGAGCTTGACAGCTCCTTCTTAGCCTTCTCAGCTGCTTCCTTTAATCTCTGAAGTGCCATCTTGTCTGAGCTCAGATCAATGCCTTCCTGAGACTTGAACTGCTGAATGAGGTAATCTGTAACTCTCTGGTCGAAGTCATCGCCGCCCAGTCTGTTATTGCCGGCTGTTGCAAGAACCTCGATTACACCGTCACCGATCTCAATGATAGAAACATCGAATGTACCACCACCTAAGTCGTATACCATGATCTTCTGTTCTTTTTCATTATCAAGGCCGTATGCCAGAGCTGCTGCTGTAGGCTCGTTGATGATACGCTTTACATCAAGACCTGCGATCTTGCCGGCATCCTTAGTTGCCTGTCTCTGAGCATCATTGAAGTAAGCAGGTACTGTGATAACAGCCTCTGTAACCTTCTCGCCTAAGTGAGCTTCAGCATCACCCTTCAGTTTCTGAAGAACCATAGCTGAGATCTCCTGTGGAGAATAGCTCTTGCCTTCAACTGTTACTCTGTAATTAGTACCCATCTCTCTCTTGATAGATGAGATTGTATTGTCTGAGTTAGTAACTGCCTGACGTTTTGCAGGTTCACCAACTAATCTTTCACCATTCTTGGTAAATGCTACAACAGACGGAGTTGTACGAGCACCTTCTGCGTTCTCGATAACAACCGGCTTACCACCTTCCATAACTGCTACACATGAGTTTGTTGTTCCTAAGTCAATTCCGATAATTTTTCCCATTTTATTTTCCTCCTGAAATCTGGATAATTTTCTTAATTTATAAAATAAAACGCATATGGCTTAATCGTCATATCGTAATAATATTTAATTTGCTACCTTAACCATGCTGTATCTGACTACATGATCCTTATATGTATAACCCTTCTGGAATTCTTCAACTACTATATTGTCTCCGACCTCCGGATCATCCACATGCATTACTGCATTATGGAAATCAGGGTTGAATTCCTGTCCGACCGCCTCAATAGGCTTAACGCCGGCATCCTCAAGAGCCTTAAGCAGAAGCTTGTAAGTCATATTCATGCCTACTACAAATGAGTCCTCTGCCTGATTCTCAGGAACCGCTGCAAGACCTCTCTCGAAATTGTCAATCGCCGGCAGGATCTTCTCTACTATATCCTTAACACCGAAGTCATATCTCTGAGTCTTCTCCTTCTCGCTTCGTTTTCTGAAATTATCGAACTCAGCAAAAAGCCTTGCATATTTATCCTCGGTTTCCTTGACCTTAGCCTCGAGAGCCTCTGTAGCTTTCTGCACCTTATCCTCAGCCTTGGCCCATTTGAGCTTTCTTTCTTTTTTCTTCTTTCCTGACGCTTCCTCAGCCTCCTCAGCCTCTATCTCTTCTTCAGCACCTTCAGCCTCTATGACGTCTTCCTCGACTTCCTTATCCATAGCATTTTCTTCCTCGGCTGCTGCACTGTCATTTGCCTCATCTAAATCTCTCTTAAATTCTTCACTATCCATGTTTTTTTCTGACAAGTCTCTTACCTGCCTTTCTATATATTATTTTTTCTTATTACGGCTGAACTTCTTATCCAGGCTGCTGGTCACATTATGTAATGCATCAACTACTCTCTCGTAATCCATTCGCTTAGGTCCGATGATTCCGACCTTACCGTAAACACCTTCTTCGAATTCATACGTTGCCGTGATCACTGAGCAATCCTTCATCGCATTTACCGGTGATTCCTCGCCGATATAAACCTGAATTCCCGTGGTATTGCTGCCTTCCTCCTGCTCATCTGTCATAAGCTCTGTCAGCAGCTCCTTTTCCTCAAGGGTTGATATCAGCTCGCCGGCCCTCATGGAATCAGCTGATAGCTCAGGATACTTGAAAATGTTCTTCGCGCCGCTGGTGAATATCTCAATGCCGTCCGCCGAACCGATCGTCGCTACGATATGATTAAGTATCTCTGACACCAGACCTCCATGCTCCTCAGCCTGCTCCGCCATCTTAGCTGCCATGTCGAAGTTGATCTCCTGAAGAGTTAAGCCGTTCAGTGTGCTGTTCATCAGAAGGTTCAGCTTCAGCAATACCTGCGGATCTATGTCCTCTGTAACATTGATCATCTCGTTCTTAACCATGTTGCCCTCGAGGACTATCGTGCACAGAACCTTGTGAACATCCAGCTGTGTGATCTGAACAAACTTAAGCCTGTTTCGATTAGCCTGCGGCATACTTACTACCGATGTATAATTGGTATTAGATGCCAATGTCTTGACTACATCCTTAAGTATAGTCTCTATATGCTCGATCCGGTCATCAAGTGACGACTTCTCATTCTCAATCTCTTCAGAACGTTCATCCAGCTTCCTGCTCTTAGACTCAACCTCTTCCAGCTTAGTCTCAAGCATCTCGTCAACGTACAGTCTGTATCCTGCATCAGTAGGAATACGGCCAGCTGAAGTATGAGGCTGGAAAATGTATCCCATTTCCTCAAGGTCTGACATCTCATTTCTGATCGTGGCTGCAGAAAGCTCAAGATCAGCATATTTAGAAATCGTTCTCGAACCAACAGGCTCGCCAGTCTCTAAATAATTCTTGATGATCGCCTGAAGTATCTTCTTTTTTCTGCCGTCTAACTCCATAACCTATCCCATCTGTGCTAACTTCTTGTTCCCGTTAGCACTCGTGCTATAAGAGTGCTAACATCTATGGCATATACTACCACTGGCACTCATCAAAGTCAACTGCTAACTGTGAAATATGTGTGAAGCTACTGCAATAGATCGGGACGTCTCTGCTTCGTTCTTAAAACAGACTGCTCCCTGCGCCAGGCATCTACCCTGGCATGGTCACCCGACATCAGAATCTCGGGCACCCTGAGACCCATGAATTCCTCGGGTCTGGTATATTGTGGATATTCAAGAAGCTTAAGGGACGGCTCTTCATCGTCGTCCTTCTTAGCATTAGAAATAAGATCTCCATAGACTTGTTTTCTTATTTTTTTAGTAAACTCTCTGTTGGGATATACCCTGCTGAAGCTTTCGTCCTCACCTGAGAGCTGATTAGTAAGGACGCCTGGAACCATACGGCTGATGGCATCAACCATCACCATAGCAGGGAGCTCGCCTCCGGTAAGAACATAATCGCCGATGGAAATCTCCTCCGCCTCCATGAGCTCTAATACTCGCTGGTCGACACCTTCATAATGACCGCACAGGATTATGATATCGTCCTCTGCGGCAAATTCTCTGGCCATCTCCTGGGTAAATACCCTGCCTGCAGGGCTTGTATAGATAACCTTAGGTTTTCTGGTACTGGTTATGCCACGGCATACGGCCTGCCATGCGTCATATACAGGCTGGCATTTGATCACCATTCCCGCTCCACCGCCAAATGGCGCATCATCCACATGGCCGTGCTTCTCATCTGTATATTCTCTGAAATTTACTGTATCAATATTTATAAGGCCAGCCTTAGCTGCCCTTCCTAATATGCTGGTTCCAAGACCGGCATTTATCATATCGGGGAATAATGTAAGAATGTGAAAGTTCATAGTGTTTAAAATAGTTGTAAATATTCAGATGCCAATAAAACTGCTTCAATTATCAGAACATTTGCTCTAATCCAGCAATCCCTTCATGACATTAACTGTGATAATGCTGTTCTCGATGTCAACGTTCTTGATGCAATCGGCGATAACCGGGAACAGGATCTCATTGCCTCCGGCAGTTTCTACTACATATACATCATTTGCTCCAGTCTGAAGGACATCCTTAACTGTGCCCAGCTCTCTGCCTGCCAGGCTGTCAGATGCTTCATCTGCCACCACCCTGCAGCCTATAAGATCCGCGATATAATACTCACCCTCTTCTAATGGCTGCGCCTGGTCGCGGCTTATCAATATATCAGAACCAGCCACCTTAGATATCTCCTCAGGAGCATTAAAGCAGGAGAACTTGACTATAGCCATGTTCTTAAAATATTTAACGCCCTCTATCTTCGCCTTTATATCTTCTCTCGGAGTCTTGATTATGACTTCATCTACCTCTTCGAATCTCTCGGCATAATCAGTGGTCGGATAGACCTTAGCCTCTCCATGAACGCCATGGGCGCGTGTCAGTACACCTATACGTAAATATTGTTCCATATCTGTCTCCAAATATCATTCCATTATCTATCTGGCTGCAGGCTCGCATCAGAGCTGCTCAGCCGTCCTAAGCCCGATAGATAAAGATAGGCAAACCGCATGCTCATCCGCATACATGTCTGCCCTTTAAAAATGCAGCAGACACCGCGGGATCAATCCACGATGTCTACTACTACTTTTTTGTTTTCTTTAATAGCTACAGTCTTAACCACTGTCCTAATAGATTTTGCTATACGACCCTTTTTTCCGATGACCTTACCCATGTCCTCGCGAGCTACATTAAGCTTAAGTACAATAGTTCCGTCCTCTTCTACTGTTTGGGTGACTATAACCTCATCAGGATTATCAACAAGAGCCTTAGCGATTACTTCGACTAATTCTTTCATGTGTTGACCTTTCTTTATTTGATGAGTCCTTCATTCTTAAATAATCTGGCAACAACCTCTGTTGGCTGTGCGCCATTTGCAAGCCACTTCTCAGCTGCTTCCTTATCGATGATAACCTTAGCCGGCTCCTGGTTTGGATCATATGTTCCGAGCTGGTCGATAAATGCGCCGTCTCTTGGTGCTCTTGAATCAGCTACGATAATTCTGTAGAAAGGTGCTTTCTTCTTGCCTAATCTTGTTAATCTAATCTTTGTTGCCATTTTTTTACCTCAATCTTTCTTGAAATATTCGATGCCGCCGCTGGCAGTCATCATTATAATTTATAAGCTCAATGTAAATATTCAGAACCACATTACCAGGAATCTGCCACTGGCAGCTTCTTCTGCATGCCTTGGCATCGCAAGAGTGCCACTGCGCCATCTTCCTGTTCATGTGAAGTTCAATTAACGTAACTAAAACTTCATGCCCTTAAGACCCTTGAGACCTTTAAGACCCATCATTCCGCCTAAGCCGCCCAGGCCTCTGCGACCCTTCTTGCCCTTCATGCCGCCCATCTTCTTCATAAGCTGCTTCATCTGTTCGAACTGCTTAACGAGACGGTTGACCTCAGCGATATCTACCCCGGCGCCCTTAGCGATCCTATTCTTTCTCGATGGATTTAATATCTTAGGATTAGATCTCTCCTTAGGTGTCATGGAGTAAATGATGGCCTCGATGCGGGTAAGTTTCTTATCATCAATGTTAAGATCCGCGCCATTGCCCAGGCCTAAGCCCGGCATCATCTTAAGTATCTCACCCAGGCCGCCCATGTTTCTCATCTGCTGCATTGAGATCAGATAATCCTCAAATGTAAATTCATTCTTGCGCATATGGGCTGCGAGCTTCTCTGCATTTTCCGCATCTAAGTTCTGCTCCGCCTTCTCAATCAGAGACAGCACATCACCCATGCCCAGGATTCTTGATGCCATCCTGCCCGGATGGAATACCTCCAGGTCTGTCAGCTTCTCGCCCATGCCGGCATACATGATAGGTACCTGTGTAACCTGCCTTACTGATAACGCACTACCGCCTCTGGTATCGCCATCGAGCTTGGTGAGAATCACGCCATCCACGCCGATGCATTCCTTGAATCCTGCTGCGATATTTACCGCATCCTGACCTGTCATGGCATCCACAACGAGGAGCGTATAAGTGATATCTAACTGGCTCTTGATTTCCTCCAGCTCTTCCATCATGTCTTCGTCAATCTGAAGACGTCCGGCTGTATCTATGATCACAACATTATTATTGTTGTTAACCGCCTGCTGAAGTCCCGCCTTGGCAATGTCCACCGCCTTATGGTCTGTTCCCATCTCGAATACAGGAACGCCGACTCTCTCGCCGTTGATCTTAAGCTGTTCAATAGCTGCCGGACGGTAAATATCACATCCTACCAGCAATGGTCTCTTGCCCTGCTTCTTGAATAAGCCTGCCAGCTTAGCCGCCGTAGTGGTCTTACCAGAACCCTGGAGACCCACCATCATGATTATGGTCTTGGCCATGCCAGGAAGTAACTGAAGCTCCACGGCTTCTCCACCCATCAGACTGGTAAGCTCTTCATTAACAATCTTAATGACCATCTGACCTGGCGTAAGACTCTGCATTACGTCCTCTCCGATGGCCTTCTCTTTAACACTATTTATAAACTGCTTTACAACCTTGAAGTTAACATCGGCCTCTAAGAGCGCCATCTTGACTTCCTTCATCGCAGTATCAATGTCTGCTTCTGTAAGTCGTCCCTTGCTCTTCAGGTTCTTAAAAACATTTTGAAGTTTTTCACTAAGATTTTCAAATGCCATATATTATCTCCAGCATATCAGTCACAGCATCTCAAGTATCTGCCGCGCCAGGTCTCTGGCTTCATCAAGATCTCCGCAATTCTGTATGGTCTCGACCTTCTCCCGGATACTAATGAACTTCTCCACGAGCTTAAGCTTGGCCTCATAGCCTTCCAGCTGAGCGTTGCATCTCTTAATGATGTCATGCACGCCCTGTCTGCTGATGCCCTCATCCTCGGCGATCTCACCGAGCGAAAGGTTATCCAGCACATATAATTCATATATATGCTTCTGATGCTCTGTCAGCAGATCCCCGTAGAAATCATATAGCAGTGACTGTTTAACAAATCCTTCCATAGCTTGGGTATGATACTACACGGAGTATATGCTGTCAAGCATTTTTACTTTACACTTCATAACTTTCGCCACAAAAATACTGCCCAGATATAAAATTCAGTGTTTGCTGTATTTCCGCGTTTTCTAGGCTCTGCAGTGTACTTGTCATGAAAAGTAGACGCGAAAAATATTGATGCTCAAAATTTCTGTATGATGTGTAAAGCTGATAGCTGTAAATGCATCCGCCTCGATTTCTACAAAGATCTAATCCATCTCATCACGGAGTAACTGCTCACGGATAAAAATCTCTTAAATTTACTCCAGCCGAGATGGCATCATTTAACATGACAAGATTTCTCTTCCATCTCCGCGTTAATAGCGTCCTCGGATGCCTGCATGGCCTCCAGTGTCTTCTCAAGAAGCTCATCCAGTTCCCATCCGAGCTGCTCGGCTCCTCTGGCGATCACTTCTCTGGAACAGCCTGCTGCAAAACCTTTACTCTTGTATTTTTTCTTAAGGGACTTCAGATCCATATCCTTAGTGCTCTTTGAAGGTCTCATAAGAGATGCCGACCAAATCAGACCTGTCAGCTCATCCGCCGCAAATAAAACCTTTTCCATCAAATGAGTCGGCTCCACGTCAATGGTTGTACCATTGCCAACCGTGATGCCATATCCATGTGAGCAGACACTGTGAATAATATCCTCTCCCACACCGGCTTCTCTTAAAAGTTCTGGTGCCTTAAGGCAATGCTCGTCCGGATACTGTTCGAAATCGATATCATGCAGGAGTCCGACGATGCCCCAGTACTCTGCATCCTCTTCGAATCCCAGTTCCTTGGCATACCATTTCATGACCGCCTCTACCGTAAATGCATGCTGGATATGAAACGGATCCTTGTTGTATTTCTTAAGTAATTCGACTGCTTTCTCTCTTGAAATGTAATTCATTTTAATTTTCTCCTTGCTTACTTCATTTTTGCTCCGGCGCTTTTCTTCCGCCTGCCTTTACTCCGATAATATGGCTGATCTGGCGGCTGGTCACTATAGGATAAATATCATTTGCCTTTAAATCAAGGATTTTTTAAGCCATTTGAAAAGGGGCGATCCTGATCTTCGCCCGAAGAAACCTCTGCCGCGCAATTTGCCGCTGGCAAATTACATATATATAGTTTAAAATACAAGAGGTTATGCACTTTCTCAGGCTAAAGCAGTAAGGCATTCCATTAGCTTTATTTATGGAGAAATATTCAATATGTCATCTAGCAGATATTATAAGAAGCGCCGCAGAAGGCGCAGAAGACGATATACGAGACGTATCAATCCTTTAATTATCATCATTCCGGTTATCATATTAGTGGCAGCGGTTGTTCTGATCGTTACACTTACCAGAAATACTGACAACTCTGTTATGCGATACCTGGGTTCAACCAATGCGGGGGTAGCATATTATTCCTACGATGAGACTGAGCAGCGCCTCATTAAGGCTTCGGGTACACTTCAGCGTGGTATCCAGGTTAAGGATCTGAACCAGGAATATACAGAAAATGGCGTAACATATACAATTATTGAATACAATGGTGAGAACTATTACATCTCTCGTTCGGCTCTGGTGGACTCTATGGATGATGTGGTTCAGGAAACCGAGCTCTGGGTGCGCACGTCAGCCACTGTTTATACCAACGAATCAGGGCCTGAGATCGCATCATTTGCCAAGAAGGGATCCTGCCTTACGGTTATAGGCTATGATGAGCTTCAATCTGACGGTTCGGTTTACAAATATGAGGTAAGCTTCACCGATTCCACTGGTAAGGATGTAACCGGTTGGGTTTATGGTAAATATCTTAAAGACAATGAAGAGGATGCTCTCGCCATTAACGAGGAAGTATATGCTATACATAAGGACCGTATATACAGCGGCCTAGATCTGGGCGGCGGACTTCCGTCAAGTCTTGACTGGTATCCTGTTGAGAAGCCTTCATTTGCGGATAATCCGATCTGCGAATTCGCCCGCGGCATGTATATCACGGTGGACGGCGTCCAATATATCGACGCTTATATTGCGATTGCCAAGGAAAATGGCGTTAACTGCATGGTTATTGATATCAAGGACGGCACCCTGGCATACAAGGTAGAGTCGATCAAGGATATCTCACCGACTTCATATAATAATGCATATTTTGCAGATGCTGATGACTATGCCGCAGCAATTCAGAAATGTAAGGACGAGGGCTTCTATGTTATCGGCCGTATAGTTGCATTTAATGACTCATTATATGCCGCTGATCATCCTGAAACGTGTATTGAATCAGAATCTTCTACACAGTTATGGCCGTCCGGCTATAGCCGCGACTGCTGGTATTATAATCTGTTGCTGGCAACGGACGCTGTCGAAAGATGCGGATTTAACGAGATCCAGTTCGACTATGTGCGTTTCCCGGAGGAATCCTACAGCATGTCGCAGGATCCGACCAGCGACTTCAAGAATACCTATGGTGAGGACAAGGTCGAGGCAATACAGAACTTCTGCTACTATGCTGCTGATGTTCTTCATGAACTGGGTGTATATGTTTCAGCCGACGTATTCGGTGAATGCGTTTACAAATATATCACCGCATACGGTCAGTACATGCCAGCCATTGCCCTGGTTGTGGACGCGGTCAGCGCCATGCCTTACACGGACCACTTCGGAACTGATACCGATACGTGGTCTGATCCATATACTACATTATATGACTGGGGCCTGAGCTGCGTGGCCCGCTTAAACGAGACACCAAATGCAGCCATCGCCCGCACATGGATCACCTGCTATAACGTCCCATGGTGGAATCCTACAGTCACATGCGATGCCGACTACGTCGCTAAACAGGTGCAGGGTCTGGTGGATGCTGGTCTGACAGGCGGCTTCCTTACATGGAACGGTGTGGCAAATAGAACCAAATATGAGGAGATGGGTGCCGCCTGGGGATATAATTATGTACCTAGCACCGCCACCGAAACTGACGAGGAATAGCGCGGCAAATATACTGGCAGAATTAAAGAAACTGGCAATTTTCGGCCATCGAAAAAGCGAGAGTTTCTGGTTATAGAATAAGGCATCAGATCTTACGGTCTGATGCCTTATTTGTCATCTTGCTGATGCTCTGCGTTTCTTTCTTCTTATACGCAGTACAAGAATTGCGGCTGCCGCCAGGAATATCACGACGCCGATTATCCATGATGCATTTGATTCCGACTTAACCGTGGCCTTGCCTGCTGCCTTATAGCCTTCAAATGTTCTCTCATAGACATTGCCTGCAGCATCCTTAGCGACTACCTTGACATTTGCTGCTGTATCTGACTCCGGAATGCTAAAGCTGTAGGTCTCACCATCCACAGCGTAATCCACCTTCTGGTCATCTACATAAATGTCCACCTCATCTAACTGAATATTATCCTTGATGATCATCTCGCCTGACGAGGTGTCATTAACAGTGCTCGCATCAGAGCAGTCAATAATAAGGGGATCTGTATTATCTACGCTGAATTCTATTGAGGAGCCCTTGATCTCGTTAGAATTAGAATTGCCTGCCTCATCTTCAGAATAAATGAACATCTTGTATCGTCCGTCATCCTTGAAGGTATCGGCATTAATGGTATATTGGTAGATCTTCTTATTCTCTGAATTGCCCGTCAGCATTACATCGTAGTCAGTGCCCTTCTCAAGTTCATAGGTTTCATCATCCTTAGAGACCGTGATCTTGATGGAATCCTCAACCAGCTTGTCCTGGTTCTGCTCGCAGACTACAATGGTGCCCGTCTCCTTAAGTGACTTGCCATTCACGCTTTCCAGGGCAGACAGATCATAGGTGGAGCCCTCGGTATTTACATGCTGGGTCTCGGATTCACTTTCCTTAGCAGACTCTTCCAAAGCAGCGGCCTCGCTGGCCAGCTCCGCAGCCTCGGATTCGGCTTCCTTCGTAAGAGCTGTATCCGCGCCTGATGAAGACGGCTGTGAGTTCGTTGATGAAGATTTATTCTGGGACGAGGTGCTCTGGGTGCGCGTGCTTGATGCCGTGCTGTAGGTGCCTGAATATGTTGAGGCTGAAGGCTTGTAGACATATTGCGGCACATAGACATACTGGATGTTGCTCTCAGTCTCGGGCTCGGCGATGGTGGTAGTCTCTGGCTCTGCTGCAGAGGTGGTTTCTGGCTCAAATGCAGTTGTGGTCTCTGATTCTTCAGCGGCAGAGGTTGTCTCCTGTTCCGCTGAGGAAATCTCTGACTCTGCTGCAGAGGTAGTCTCTGGCTCAAGCGCAGTTGTGGTCTCCGATTCAGCGGCTGGGGTTTCTGTCTCAGCAACTGGGGTGGTCTCAATCTCGTCAGAGGCTTCCTGTTCCACAATCAGAGTTGTCTCTAATTCTGACTCAGATACGCTCTCCGACTCAATCGCGATTGTGGTCTCTGGTTCTGCTGCCAGAGATATCTCTTCCTGATTAACATCATCAGTAAGCTCCGCTGTATCCTCCAGTACGCTATGCTCTGGTTCTGCAAGTTGTGAATTCGTCTCAGTATCCGGCGCAGCTGTCGTTTCCATATTGTCTGTAGCCTCTGTTGCGGCTTCTTCTGCCAAATCAGATTCTGCAGTCAGACCCACTTCTGTTACGCTTTCAGTCTCTAATTCAGAGTCGGGATCAGCTACAACTTCAGTCGCCATATCTGTAGCTGTCTCCACCTCTGCGCTCTGCTCTTCAGTTGAAGATTCTTCCTGTGATGTGAGTTCATGGTTCGTTTCCAGCTCAGCCTCCGACTCTGATTCTGTTTCTGCCTCCGTTACGGTTTCTAACTCCGACTCAGATTCTGATTCCTCTTCGAATTCATTCTCTTCTGTTGATTCTTCCTGCATAGCAGTCTCATCCACATACTCCGCCTCTGCTGTAGTTTCTACCTCTTCAGCTACATCTGTCTCCGTTGATGCTGTGGCTTCAATTGCATCCTCAGTTTCAATCTCTGCCCCTGCTGTGACCTCGTCAATCGTCTCTGCAGTAGTTTCGCTCTCCGCTTCTGTTACAGCTTCCGCCTCACCAGCAATTTCAGTCCCAGGCTCTGCTGTAGCTTCCATCTCTCCAGCAGCTTCAGTCTCAACATCTGCTGTGGCTTCATTTTCTGCCTCTTCGCCAGCAACTTCTATCTCTGCCTCTACTGCAACCTCTTCCACAGATTCAGTCTCCGCCTCCACCACCTGCGGTGCGACCACTCCATAATACTGTTCACTATAATAATCTCCATTATTATCAGTAAATCCCAGTTCAACGGTCAGTGTCTGCAGTGCATATGTTTCTACCTGCCTTACAAGCGCAGTTATGGCATCCGCATTTGCCGCCTGTATCACCCAGCTGCCAGGATCGTTCTGTATTAAGGCGCCATCAGCATCCGCTGACTGTAATGTCACATATTCCTGACCAGACTGTCCGTCAGACGTTATAGTGAAATTCACAGCCTTAATTCCTACAGCCTCGCTTCGCACGGCGAATTCAAGGTCGATCCGTCCCGTTTCGTCTGTCACTATCTGACCATTTTCGTCAAACAGATTTAAGACGCTTATCTGTGCTGATTTACCGCCCATAGCGCCGCCAGGCTCACCTGCCAGTATGCTGCCTGCCAGCGACATGCATAATATTCCTGCTATCACCAGTGAAATCAGCGCATTTCTTGCCTTTCTCTTCTTATTATCATTAATCATCTCTTAATTCCTCCCTGTCGGTTCAATGGATCACACAATTCGTCTCACTCGTGGCTGTCGCTGTATGCAAGACTTATCGCATCCGCAGCGGCATCAAGTCTCGACATTATCTGAGTTCTGAGAGCATCCGCCTGAGAGGATGTGGTCTGCATTCCCTTAACCTTCTGCAGCACGCTGCCATACAAGTCACTGATATCTTCCAATGCGACACCGTCTGTGCAGAATTTGCGGGCATAGGTTTCTATAGAATGAATGACTAATTTATATACCTCCAGCCTTACCAGCTCCGGGGTATCATCCGTCACCTGGGTGCAGAGCCGCGACATTTGCGTAAAGCAGTCACTATACATCCCTGCATCATCGGATTCCTGTATACGCACGTTAATATCCCTGTAGAACTCGCCGATTTTCTTAAACACCGACGCCATGTCGCTGTAATCACAGGACAGCTCAAACCACGGGATGGCCTCGATGATGCCGATTGTATTATCCGAACCGTAATCGTAGTAGTACCAGTATAATTTGCCTACTTCAAATGCTATTTTTTCGAATCCCTCCTGTTCCTTCAGTTCGCTGAGATTAGGCTTAATGATATTTAATAGTGTTTCTTCCTCTTCCCGGGAAAAGGTCTCATCGACCTTGATTTCTTCTATCACCTCACTTATCTGTTCTAACTGTGACCTGCTGCCTGCCGTTCTGAGCAAGACGGCGCTCGCAGCCAGAAAAATGCAGACTACAGCCAATACAGTGATCAGTATTCTGAGCAGGCTGATCTTATTTTTCCTGTGTCTCTTACGCCTCTGTTCCAGCATGATATTAAGGCGATCCTGCAGCTCTTCTGCGCTCTGGAATCTGTCATCGGGGTTATGCCTGATGCAAATGCTGATTATCTCCGCAAATTCTGGGGATAACCTTCTGCAATAATCCGACAGATATTCGATGGTTTTACCGAGGCCATAGATATCCGTTCTTGCATCCGTCTGCAGGCCGTATTCTTCATACTGCTCAGGCGCGGCAAATCTTTCTGTCCCCAGATACTGAGTGTCCCTGGCCTGCCCCGGCTTAAACCTTCGGGCGATTCCAAAATCGATCACCTTAATATGTCCGCTCTCAGTCATGATGACATTTTCCGGCTTAATATCCCGGTAAATTACGGCTGGATTTCTCGAATGCAGATAGATAAGAACCTCCGTAAGCTGCAGCATCCAGTCTATCATGGTCTGCTCGTCGATATATTCGCCAGAATCGGCAATCTCCTTCAGCGAATGACCGCGTACATAGTCCTCGACTATATACACTGCCCTGCTGTCATTAATAATATCAACGACCCGTACGATAGACGGATGATCGAGGTCCTTAACTATGTCCACCTCAGAAAGGGCAGAACTAACAGACAGAGTGTTATCTCTGTCTTGAATTACCTTCAGAATCTCCTTGACGACCCATTCCTTGGACATACTGACATCCCTAGCCAGGTATACCCGTGACATGCCGCCCTTGTCTATCAGCCGCAAAATCTCGTATTTGCCGCCGACAATCTGACCAATCTGTGCCATCAGTCATCATTCCCTTTATTTTATTTTCTTCTCGTGTGAAAGATTCTCCCTAGAAATAAGGTATTCCGAATTTCGTAGAACTGGATT
>CAVARE010000040.1:0-55350 GCA_963591145.1 Anaerotignum sp.
ATATAGTTCAGATATTGATGAACAGGAAGATTATACTCCGCGTAATAAGGTGTCATCAGACAGACAGCAGACAGAACGTCGTTCATCAGCTGCAGTTTCACGCACTTCAGAGCAGAGGACAGCGCATACGTCTGCACATAAGAGCTCACAGCCGCGTACAACTGCACAGAGAGGCTCGCAGTCACATTCGTCAGCACAGAGAAGTTCTTCTCAGAGATCTGGTTCAAGGAATCCGGATGGCAGAGCTAATGTAAGGAGCCAGTCAGCCAGACCTGCAGGAACAAGAGGGTCTGTGCCAGCACGCAGAAGAAAGAAAAATAAATTCAAGAAGGGATTGCTGGTTTATATAGCATTTCTTGTTCTTATATTGATAGTAGGTTCTATTTTGTTCTCAACATATTTGGGATCATACGAGAACAGTAGGCCTTATAAGGAAGCAGAAGCATTAACAGAGACATTTGCATCCTCTGACAGCCTGACGAAGCTTCTTCAGGATAATGCTGATAAGACGGATGTTATTGGAGATGTCAGTGCAGCCATTACATCATGCGTAACCAATGCCTCAGGTAAGCAGATCTCTTATGTACAGAACAGCGACTTCCGTACGGATACGCCTTGCTATAATATAACAGCTGATGGAGATGTTATAGCTAAGGTTACATTAGAGAATGGCGCATCTACCGGATGGGGCTTCAGCGGATGGCAGGTCAGCAGGATTGCTATATCAGAATATCTGCCTGATACTACGACCTATACGATAACGGTTCCTACTGGTGGAACGGTTTATCTGAATGGCGAGCAATTGGATAGTTCATATATTTCTGAGACGGGCGTTCCTAAGGTCCTTAAGAGCATAACGGAATTCCTTACAACAACTCCAGAATATGATACCTATTCAGTCTCATTGGTATCAGAACCGACTATTACTGCTAAGGACGCTTCGGGGGCTGATCTTACGATGACACAGTCTGAGAGTACATACGTAGCTTCAACTGTGGATCAGGCCTTTATAGATACTGTGAATGCAAATGTAGAGGATACATTGGAAAAATATGCGACATACTTTATTCATATGAGTTATAACCTGTCTGCATATTTACTTGAGGGTACTGATTATTATAATGCTCTGTTTGGTGATGAGGATTCGTATGGTGTTGATACTTCATTATATAACTATGAATATATCAGTAATTATGAATTTACAACCAAGGAGATCAAGAACTACGTTAAGTACTCGGACGAATGCTTCAGCGTAGATGTTAAGTATCATATGCAAGTAGATTTCTCGGATTCAAATTTTAAGGATGAAGATCAGGATTTAGATGCAACGTGGGTATTTGTATATAGCGATAATGACTGGTATCTGGCAGTTAATCAGGTACATTAAGCTGCAATATTTAATATTTGACTAATATAGAAACCTGTGGTATTTTCAGACCACAGGTTTTTCTTTTTGCATGAAATCGTGGGGCAGATGAGCATTCTTGTATGTTCGTTCGCCGCGGAGAATTCGAGTCTGCAAATAAACCTGCAAAATCACATCAATCGATAAATCCAATATTAAAAATGATTCGTTGCTGAAAAACAGCAATCTTTTGTCGTTGCAATTTCGCGGCCTTTTGAGCTGCCATTGACAGCTTACTTAAAGGTACATGGCGATGTAAAACTATCCAATTATGCATGGAAATGTATGTCTTGAGTGTTCGATTCAAGAGAATTCATCGGTTTCCGGATTGTTACGGCATATTGCATGTTACATATAACGAATCGGAAAGGCAAAAATGTTTAGCAGAGTTTTTAGTGGAAATATCACTGGTGTGGATGCAAGTATCGTATGCGTAGAGGCCGACGTGTCAGGCGGCCTTCCCCAATTTAACATGGTTGGACTATTGTCCTCAGAGATAAGAGAAGCCAAGGAACGGGTAGAGCGGGCATTCTTAAATTCCGGCTTTGAATTACCCGCCCGTAAGATCACGGTTAATCTATCGCCTGCCAGCATTAGAAAACAGGGCTCGGGATTTGACGTGCCTATAGCAGTGGCTATATTGGCATCAATGGGTCTGGTAAAGGAAGAATCCCTTAAGAATAAGCTCTTTATGGGAGAGTTGAGTCTGGATGGGCATATCAATAAAATATGCGGCGTACTCCCGGTGGCATTGCTGGCGCAGAAGGAAGGCATTAATACAGTTGTGGTTCCTAAGGATAATGTATTTGAGGGTTCAGCCATCGAGGACATAAATGTTTTCGGCGTTTCTGACCTTAAGGAATTAGTTGACTGCCTTAACAAGAATGCATTTACAATGACAGATCATGTGGATTTGGAACAGGCACTGGAGAAGACTTATACAGCGGACGGGATGGACTATCTGGATATACGAGGCCAGGAACAGGCCAAAAGAGCCACAGAGGTAGCAGTAGCCGGATTCCATAATCTGATGTATGTGGGACCGCCGGGTTCAGGCAAGAGCATGATGGCCAGAAGGATTCCTTCCATATTAAGCAGGCTTAGCAGGGAGGAGTGCCTTGAGATATCTAAGATATATAGCGTAATGGGACTCCTTTCCGATGATTCACTGGTACTTACAAGGCCCTTCAGAGCGCCTCATCATAGCATAACTGCGCCTGCCCTGGTGGGAGGAATGGGTAATCCCCGTCCAGGAGAGATAACTCTGGCACATAAGGGCGTTCTATTCCTTGATGAAGCGGCTGAGTTTAAGAAAAATGTAATTGAAATGTTGAGACAGCCGTTAGAAGACAAGCAGGTGGTTATCTCAAGAATGGCTGGAAATATGGTATTTCCTGCAGACTTCATGCTGGTCCTGGCAGCCAATCCGTGTCCTTGCGGCTATTATCCTGACAGACAGCATTGCATGTGTTCGCAAACGGAGATTAACAGATATTTCGGTAAGCTAAAAGGGCCTATTTTGGACCGAATAGACATTTGCGTAGGAACAACGAAGCTGGACGTCGGAGAATTTGCCGTCACGAAGGGACTTAGCTCTGCGCAAATGCGTGAAAATATAATAAGAGCACAGAGAATACAGGCAGAAAGATTCAAGGACTGCCAATTCAAATTCAATTCTCAGATGGGAAGAAAAGAGATAGAAGGGTTCTGCATTATTGAGACAGACGCGCAGAAGCTGCTGGACAATGCTTATGAGAAATACAATATGACGGCGAGGGGATATTACAAGATCATAAAGGTTTCCAGGACAATAGCAGACCTGGACGGTTCGGAGAATATAAATAAGAAGCATATCCTTGAAGCCATAGGCTATAGGAACATGCATGAGTAAGAAAATGCTTGTGATTGTTCCTGCCGCAAGGCACCTATGAATAGATAATAATTTTAAACAGAAATTACGGGAGATAATATATATGACACAGGAAGAATATTGGTATTGGTTATGCAATATACAGGGATTATATCAGGACGGGATTAAGAAGCTGCTGAAGGTATTCTATGATCCGGCTGAGATTTATAAGGCATCTGAGGAGACGCTGGTAAAATCTGGAGGTGCTGATAAAAAGAAGGCACATGACATTGTTATGTCTAAGAACAACCTAAGAAGCATGTATAAGCTGGATAAGCTTAAGCGGGATGGCATAACGTTCATTTATTATGGAAGTGAGTTATATCCTGAAGCCTTTCTGACACTGGCAGATAAGCCTTATGCATTATATCTGAAGGGCAGCATGCCGGATCCTGAATATCCGTCGGTAGGAATAGTGGGCGCCAGGTCGTGCTCTGGATATGGCAAGGAAATGGCACTTAAATTTTCACAGACACTGGCAATAAATGGCATCCAGATCATAAGCGGCATGGCAATAGGTGTGGATTCGTATGCATCGCGGGGAGCGCTGGAAGTGGGCGGCAAAACCTTCGTAGTATTAGGAAGCGGCATAGATGTAATATATCCGCAGGAAAACATAGAGCTGTATTACCAGATTATTTTAAACGGAGGCGGCGTAATGTCGGAGTATCCGCTGGGAACGGCACCCATCGGATGGCAGTTTCCGCATAGGAACAGGCTTATAAGTGCCCTGTCAGACAAATTACTTATTATAGAAGCGCGTAAACACAGCGGAACTCTTACGACAGCGGCATATGCCCTGGCACAGGGCAAGGATATATATGCGGTTCCTGGCAGAATAACGGATCCATTAAGTGAAGGCTGCAACAGGCTGATAGCAGATGGTGCTGGGCTATTGCTGGATCCTAAGGACATTGTAGATGAATTTTACGGTGAATCCAGATTACGTAATATATCAGACGACAGCAAGGCTGCACAGGACAACTTCTCCGATGATAAGTATGCCAGAATTAATAAGGCGCTTGATTATGATACCCAGACAATTGAACAGATTGCATCGAAATGTTCGATGTCGGTGGAAGAAGTGTCTGCCTGTCTGACAGAAATGGAACTGATCGGAATGTGTAGTCAGGTTTCTCAAGGCCTCTATGCCAGACTGTAAGATGCCGCCGGAATAGTGAATATACAATGCTGAAAGTGTGCCTGAAAACTGGAGTTGGCAGTGATGAGGATGAGGTTTATGGGGCATTTGCGGGGATAAGCTTATGCTTGACATAATATGAGGATAAGTGCTATTAAATAATACTCGGAGGTGGAGTATGGCCAAAAATCTTGTAATTGTTGAGTCGCCTGCTAAGGTTAAGACCGTTAAGAAATACATAGGAAGCAATTATGATGTAGTAGCTTCTAAGGGACATGTGCGTGATCTTCCCAAGAGTTCCATGGGAATTGATATAGAGAATGATTTTGAACCCAAATATATTACAATAAGAGGCAAGGGAGATATGCTGGCTGAGCTTAGGAAGCTGTCTAAGGATGCGCCTAAGGTCTATCTGGCAACTGACCCTGACCGCGAGGGAGAGGCCATAAGCTGGCATCTGGCTCAGGCATTAGGACTTGATTCGAAGAAGATGAAGCGAATCACCTTCAATGAGATTACTAAGACTGCTGTATCGCAGTCTCTTAAGAATTCCCGCGATATTGATATGAATCTTGTTGATGCACAGCAGGCCAGACGTGTTCTCGACAGGCTGGTGGGATATGGAATCAGCCCGATCCTCTGGGAAAAGGTAAAAAGAGGTCTGAGCGCAGGCCGTGTTCAGTCTGTCGCACTCAGAATGATCTGCGACAGAGACAAGGAAATAGATGAATTTATCCCTGAAGAATACTGGAATCTGGATGCGCAGGTTTCAATCAAAAATGAGAAGAAGCCGGTTCCTGCCAAATTCTATGGAACCAAGTCAGAGAAGATAAATATAACAAATAAAGCACAGCTTGATGAGATTCTCGCGGCCCTGGATGGTCAGCAAATGTTTATTGATGATATTAAGAAGAGCGAGAGAATCAAGAAGGCTCCGCTGCCATTTGTTACGAGTACATTGCAGCAGGAAGCGTCGAAGGTGCTGAATTTTTCTACGCAGAAGACCATGAGAGTGGCTCAGCAGCTGTATGAAGGCGGTATGATCACCTATCTGCGTACTGACTCCACGCGTGTTGCCGATGAAGCCATTAAAATGGCTCAGGGATTTATCGCGGCGCATTATGGCAATGAATATGTAAGCTTTACCGCTGCAGCCAAATCATCCAAAGGCAATGTCCAGGATGCACATGAAGCCATAAGACCTACAGATATAAATGTGATTCCGGATGATGTGAAGGCCAAGCTTGATAAGGATGCATTCAGATTGTATCAGCTCATATGGAAGAGATTTGCAGCCAGCAGGATGACAAATGCCAGATATGATGTGACTGCAATAAATTTCTGCTGCGCAGGATATGTATTCAAGGCATCTGCATCTAAACAGACCTTTGACGGCTTCATGAAGGTATATGTTTCCAGTGATGATGAGAAGGAAGAGAAGAATACTGTAGTTTCTAACCTGACGAAGGACTCGGTAATTACCGGGGTTGAATATGATGGCAGCCAGCATTTCACGCAGCCGCCGGCGCATTTTACGGAGGCTTCGTTGGTAAAGGCCATGGAAGAGCTGGGCATAGGAAGACCTAGTACATATGCACCGACTATCACGACGATTCTGGCAAGACATTATGTTAAGAAGGAGAAGAAAAACCTTCTGGCAACCGAACTGGGAATTGTTGTTAATAATATAATGGAAACGGCATTTAAGGATATTGTCGATACACAATTTACGGCTAAGATAGAAAGCAAGCTGGATAAGATCGAGGAGGGTACCCAGGAATGGAAAGAGGTAATAAGAGATTTCTATCCTGGACTTAAGTCGTCCATAGATGAGGCAAGAGCCAAACTCACTAAGATAAAGGTGAAGGATGAAGTAACCGATGTTATTTGCGACAAATGCGGTAGAAATATGGTCATAAAGTTCGGCCCGCATGGCAAATTTTTGGCCTGTCCGGGATTTCCAGAATGCCGCAATACGAAGCCTTTTGTCGAAAAAGCAGGTGTTAAGTGCCCTGATTGCGGTAAGGATCTGGTTATCAGAAAGACACAGAAGGGACGTATATATTATGGCTGCGAGGGCTATCCGGATTGCAATTATATGTCATGGAAGAAGCCTGAATCAAAATAATACAAGCACGCGCTTATTAAACATTGCGGATTGCAGATCTTTTTTGTAAAATATAGCTGTCAAGGGTTTTTCTGTAACAGGGAAAGGCATGAAAAATCAAATAATAAAATGGTTTCCGGCACTTCTCGCTGTCATCGTGGCGGGAGTAGTCTTTTGCTGTTCGTGTACAGATACGAACAGCAAGGTTTCGATAATAGAAGCTGAGACCTCGGGAGATGTCAGTCTGGCAGAACCTGAGACTGCGTCTGAAGCTGAAACCGCTGCTCAGGCAGGCGTCTGGGTATATGTCTGTGGTGAAGTGAAAGATCCCGGGGTATATTATCTCAAGGCATCGTCCAGGATTATGGACGCTATTGAGATGGCAGGCGGCATGACGGCGGATGCAGACAGGGTGAGTTTAAATCTTGCATCTGTTATAGAGGACGGGCAGCAGATATATGTTCCGAATATTTCAGAGGATTCATCGAATTCAGCAGATACATATACAGAGGCTGAATCAGAATTGATCAATATTAACACGGCCTCGCTGGAGGAGCTTAAGACGCTGCCGGGGATAGGAGATTCGAAGGCATCGGCCATTATTGAGTACAGGGAGAGTATACCATTTGAATCAATAGAAGATATAATGAATGTTTCCGGAATAAAGGAGAGCTCTTTTCAAAAGATAAAGGATATGATCAAGGTCTGAATACATGGCTGTGCCAGTGAAAAGCAAATGCATCAAAAGACCGGCGGAGATGAATATGAGTAAAGTACTAGTTGTTGATGATGAAAAATTAATAGTTAAAGGCATTAAGTTTTCGCTTGAAGGCGATGGAATGGAAGTTGATTGTGCTTATGACGGCGAGGAGGCTCTCGCCAAAATAAAGGAAAATGATTTCGACATCGTCCTTTTGGATGTCATGCTGCCTAAGCTGGACGGCTTCGAAGTCTGTAAGGCTGTCAGGGAATTTTCAAATGTGCCTATTATCATGCTGACTGCCAAAGACGGCGATATGGATAAGATATTAGGTCTTGATTATGGCGCTGATGACTATATTACGAAGCCATTTAACATTCTTGAGGTTAAGGCCAGAATCAAGGCTACTCTTAGAAGAAGCAGAAGAGCTGCTTCCGATAATGTTAATCAGATAGTAAAGGGTGACCTGAAGCTGGATGTTGACGCAAGAAGAGTAATGATCAAGGATCATGAAGTTAACCTTACTGCCAAGGAATTCGATCTTCTGGAGCTTTTAGTTAATAATCCTAATAAGGTATACTCCAGAGAGCAGCTTCTCAGCATCGTATGGGGATATGAATATCCTGGAGATGTCAGAACAGTTGATGTTCATGTCAGAAGATTAAGAGAGAAGATCGAAGAAAATCCAAAGGAACCAAAATACGTAAATACCAAGTGGGGAGTGGGTTATTATTTTAAAGCGCAGTAGGGAGTTTATCCGAAGCTTACGATTCAGGATTTTATTAATTATTCTGATAGTCGGTATTATTCCAATATTTTTCCTGGAATTTATCCTGACAGGGGTTGCAGAGAGCACGGTGATTTCAACCAGATTGAAAAACGCCAGTGCTCAGGTTTCTATGCTTGCGGCTTACTTTTCTCAGGAGATAAATGCAAATGAAAACTCGGATCAGTTAACTGAGGCACTCGTTGACGATGTATCCGGGTTATTTCTTAACCGTATCCAGGTCGTAAATCGCGATTTTAAGATAATAAGTGACACATATCAGATCAATAAAGGTAAGATCTGCATATCTAAATATGTAAATAACTGCTTTAACGGACAGGGAACAGCATTTGTTGATGAGAAAAACCAATGTCTCATAATAACTCAGCCTGTACGTGACAAGGACTCGAATATCAACTACGTTATCTTCGTAGTATCTTCTATTTCAGATATATATTCAGCAATGGATTCTATCAGGCTCATTGGCATATCTATTATAGTTATTTTGCTGGTGATTGTTCTGTTCTTCGCAGTATTCCTGTCATATATGACAGCGAAGCCATTCAAAAATATCAATGCAACCATCGCTAAAATCGATAAAGGCCATATGACTGACGAAATCAAGCTGAGCGGCTGCAGTGAGGTAGAGACAATATCCGGGTCATTTAATAAGATGCTAGATCGTATCAATCAGCTTGAGGATTCGCGTCAGATGTTCGTGTCAAATGTATCTCATGAGCTTAAGACCCCTATGACTTCCATGAAGGTATTATGCGACTCACTTCTTCAGATGGATAATGTGCCAAATGAGATGTATCGTGAGTTCATGTCTGACCTTTCTACAGAAATAAACAGAGAGAATGTCATTATCACGGATCTGCTGACGTTGGTTAAGCTGGATAATGCAAATGTACCGATCAATATATCTCAGGTTAATATTAATGGACTGCTGGAATCCATTCTTAAGATGGTCAAGCCTCTGGCAGAACAGAAGCATATAGAACTGGTGCTGGAGTCATACAGGCCTATCGTAGCCGAGGTGGATGAGGTTAAGATGTCAATGGCCATCTCTAACCTGGTGGAAAATGGTATTAAATATAATAATCCGGAAGGATTTGTCCATGTCTCCCTTAATGCGGACAGAACGTATTTTTATGTAAAGGTGCAGGATAATGGCAAGGGAATCCCGGCTGATTCGATATCCCGTGTATTTGACAGATTCTACAGAGTCGATAAGGCCAGAGACAGGGCAACAGGCGGCTCCGGTCTGGGACTTTCAATCACGAAGAGCATTGTTTTAGCCCATAATGGAGATATCAAGGTATACAGCGAGGAGGGCAAGGGAACTACATTTACCATGCAGATTCCATTGACTCATTTCGCAGGTTCTGATTTTAGTGAAAAGGCGCTGCAGTAATGAAGAACAGAAGGCTTATCAGATTAATAATATTGATGCTTACGGTTGTGATGATGATCATGACCCTGTCTTCGTGCGCTGATAATTCAGAGTCGGTGCAATACCTCATTTATTATGTAAATTCAGCCCGCGATGACATAACGTATAAGTCGGTGCAGGTGGAAAATGCTCTGACGATGAGCACAGAGGAACTGACGCAGGCCCTCATTACGAGAATGTTTAACACAGATATGAGTGAAGAAGGCCTTTATTCGGCGAAGCCGCAGAACGTAACATTAAATGAATATAAAATAAGTGATTCTACGATAACATTTGACTTTGATTCAAGTTATCTTGAGATGACTAATGTTCAGGAGATTACGCTGAGAGCGGCTCTCGTACTTACTATGATACAGCAGCCTGACATAACACAGGTAATGGTTACAGTCGATGGTTCACCTCTTACGGACAGCAGCGGAATTGTTATAGGCGTGATGAATGCAAGCAATTTCGTCGATGTATTGCTGAGTGAGGAGGGTATGCTTAAGCAGGAAACTGACCTTACTATCTATTTTACGGACGAGTCTGGAACAAAACTGATTCCGGCCAAATATCATTTTACAATCAATAACAGCAATACTTCCATTGAGGAGTATATCGTGCAGCAGCTTATAGCAGGACCTGCAATCGATGCAACATACAGGACTATAAGTGCTGAAACTGAAGTGATCAGCATAGTAACGTCGGACGGCGTATGCTATGTTAATTTTGATGGCAGCTTCCTTAACCAGGAACAGCCTGCCAGTGATGATATACTTATTTATTCTATAGTTAATTCTTTATGCAGTCTTCCATATGTAAACAGTGTGCAATTTATGGTTGACGGCAGTTCTGATGTGAAACTTCACACAGTAACGGATCTTAGTATGCCTTTTACACGCAACAGGAATCTCGAACAGTAGATTAATGCTGAAAAGGCCCATATTTATAGTGGCTGCCATACTGACGCTGGCGGTCATAATCTGCAGCAGGCTGTGCCCTTCATTATGGCAGCCTGATTTAAGTACCCTGGAAAATAATGCCGAGATAGTTCTGACAGGAATTGTCTACAAGATCGAAGAAAAGAGTGACAGCATATATGTCTATCTGACGGATGCAGTTGCTGCACCGCAGGGCAGTGTTGCCGTGGCAAGTCAGGATAACATTGAATATAGTGATGGCAGTGTTTTTGCGATAACGCAAGATGGTGCAGATTATTGTGCTTCGTTGAATAAGAGTGAAAACCAGCCTGCGTGTGCCGGGACGGCGCAGCCACTGCGAGAAAACAATCAGCGCAGGCGTTTTCGAACAGTGGCTGCACGCCGAGGGTCACGGCGCGCAGGCTGGGTAGATGATGTCTTGGGAGTGAGAAAAACAATTCTGATAATGTCCGCAGAGGATTTCAACGATTTAGATATTAAGATCGGCAACGAGATAACCTCGCAGTGCAGCTACAAGACCTTTAATAAGGCCAGAAACAATGGCAATTATGATGAGAAAAATTATTACTATTCTCTCGGCATCTTTCTTAAGGCTGAAAATAAATCTGCAGCAATAACCAATGCTTCTTATAACCATCTGGCGCAGTTCTTAAATGAACTAAGGCAGGGACTTGTAAGATCAATTTATGAGTCCGTGCCGGATGAAGAAACTGCAGGAATTCTCATTGCCATATGTACAGGCGACAGGTCTGGACTGACGGAGGATACCAAGACGTTATATCAGAGCAGCGGCATAGCACATATTCTGGCGGTATCAGGACTTCATATATCATTGATTGGCATGACAATATTCAGATTGATAAGGAAGAGATTCCGCTTCGGCATCAGCGCTATGGCTTCGGGATTTATGATGCTGTGCTTCTGTATAATGAGCAGTGCCTCGGCATCATCCGTGCGTGCGACGATAATGTTTGCCGTGCAGATAGGTGCCATATGGCTGGGCAAGAGCTACGACATGATCTGCTCACTGTCATTGGCCGCAATCCTGCTGCTTGTAACTAATCCATGGTATATATCTAATTCCGGTTTCCAGCTGTCATTTGCTGCGCTTGCGGCAGCTGCGTTTGTGACGCCGACTGTAAATGAATTCTTCCGAGTGAAACGAAAGCTACCGTCTGGTTTCTGCATGAGCACAGCGATAACATTTGTCACCATGCCCATCATTATGACCAATTATTATGAGATCCCCGTATATTCGATCCTTCTTAATGTCGTGGTGATCCCTGTCATGAGCGTTGTGCTGGGTATGGGGATCCTTTCCGCTGTCTGGGGAATGGTCAGTGTGATTCTGGGCAGGTTCCTGTGCGGGCTGGCGGTTTATATTGTTTATTTTATCAAATGGTCCTGCAGCCTGTCGCAGAGGCTTCCGTTTCACAATATCGTAACCGGCTCGCCGGCCGAGTGGAAGATAATCGCCTATTATGCAGCGCTGACACTAATTGTAAGCATTATGGCGATATGCGTGAAGATACGAAATAAAAGAGAAAATATAGGTACGAAGTACGTTGGAAGCAGTGGAACTGGCCACCGGGTGAGAATTAAAGCTGCAGACAGCGATTGTAATGGAATAGAGACATATACTACTCTCGGGCGGAAGCCGTCAGGAGGGACTATCATTGTAAATCTTCTCAGGAGCTTATTGCTAGTGCCAGTGCTTTTGTGCGCTGCCTTTCTGGGCAGCAACAGGCAGATGGAAGACCTTAAAATATCCATGCTGGATGTAGGTCAGGGGGAGTGCCTTCTTATTGAGAGTCCGTCGGGAGTGAATTATATGATAGATGCCGGCACGACATCTGTTAGTAATCTGACAAAATATAGAATCGCTGGCGCCGTAAAATACGAAGGCATAGGCTGCATAGATTATATGATAGTGACACATCCTGATACAGACCACATGAGTGCAGTGCTGGAGCTCCTTGAAGCCATGCCTTCAGCGCAAGATGAAAATCAGGAAAATAATCACATCACAAACCATAGTTGTATTGCTGGTAATACTAAGGAAAACGTATCAGCTGTGGATACTGAATCTGGTTTCACTGATGCAGCTGATCAGAATTATAATGATACCGATGAGAAAAATGCCGCAAATGCTGCCAATAGCAACACGGTATATTACAACCTGGCGATCAAAAACCTCATACTTTATTATATGCCGGATAATGAACACTATCAGGAGCTGGTGCAGCTGGCAGCAGAGCGCGGCGTTAATGTGATAAATATTCATGCAGGAATGAAACTTAGCGATGCAGATATGACACTCAGATGCATTTATCCGTCAGAGTCCCTTAGCTCAGATGACGCAAATGAATATTCGCTGGTATTTGAATTATTATATGGTGACTTCTCGGCCGTGATAACCGGTGATGTTGAAGAAACTGGCGAAAAGGACATAGTATCATTGGGAACAACCAGGTTATCCAGGAACAGTTATACACTACTTGATGTGGCGCACCATGGCTCGAAATCGTCATCTTCAGTTGAATTTATAGATAGAGTAAGCCCGAGCGCTGCAATTATTTCAGCAGGAGTTAATAATATGTACGGACATCCGCATGAGCAAACCCTGCAGCGATTGACGGATGTGGGGGCGTTGGTATATTGTACATCATGGAACGGACAGATAAATATCACCGCAGATAAAAACGGAGAAGCAGAGCTTACTTATAAACTGGATTGATTGATGAACATGATATTTCATAATAAACGACAGAAACTAAATAATCAGATGCTGATACTTATGGCATGCGTTGTCATTCCCATCCTTGCGTTTGTAGGTTATGTGGGAATCCGCGCAAATCATACACAGCTGAACAAATTGTTGTCAGAGGAACAGGCAAATGTACAGTCTCATGTCTATCAGATGGATCTGCTGTTGGAAATGCTGGAAAATTCATTGGCATATCTGTCCACTGAAGATGTGCGAATACGAGATATAGCAACGGCTGACATCCAAGATACAGAATTTTGGATAGATAACAATGCCATTGTTCAGAAAATGAAGAATCTGACAGTAATAAATCCATTGAAATTTACAACATTCATATATTATCCGAAACAGGATATTTTCTATAATTATGAGCTGGATCATGATTTTTCGGAACAGATTCGTCAGATGATTGAGAACCAGGATGAGGACTCAATACCTGAGAGCTGGGATATAACAGAATGTAATGGAAAATATTATATATATGTTCTTATGGGCAACCAGGATTATTTCATAGGAGCTTTTGCACTTGTGGACAGCTTCTATGACGGTCTAAGCCTGGATGATGAAGAAACGTTTTTATATACCCTGTCGGATGGTACGATTCTGAACGGAAAACAATATGAGTCAGAATGCTATTTAGTCTCAGCCTCAAGTGATAATGCACCGTTTTCTCTGGTAAAACAGCTTTACAAAGAAAAAATAAATCAGCAGATGACAAGTGCGGTTTCGTATGTAATTGCAGCTATATGTGTAGTGGTGCTGCTTTTAATCACATATATCGTGTTTATGAAGATCTGGATTTTGAATCCTGTTAATCATCTGAAACAAAGCATGACCATAATTCAGCAGGGCGATCTAAATTACCGTATTCAGAACGTTCCGCATATGAGCGCGGAATTTGCCAGTGTTATAGATGAATTTAATTTTCTGATGGACAGCATAGAGAAGCTGAAGATATCAATATATGAACAGAAACTGGAGCAGAAGGAAGTCAGGCTTGAATATCTGAATAGGCAGATCCAGCCACATTTCATCTTGAATACGTTAAATACTCTGTATAATTTTACTGAAAAGGATATCGCTGTTACGCGTAGGATGATTAAATTAATTTCGGAATATTACCGATATGTTGTAAATGTCGATTCGAAATATGTGAGATTGGGAAATGAATTGGAACATTTGCAGAAATATCTTCGCCTGCAGGTCATGAGATATCCTGGACTTTTTGAATATTACATAAACTGTCCTGATGAATATAATGGAGCGTTAATCCCACCTTTTATAATAGAAAGCTTTGTGGGAAATATTTTCAAACATGGCATTATGCCTGATGAAATCAACAAGATTGAGATTTCAACTGCCATGGAGAATGAAGAATGGCTGCTGATAAGGATTGAAGATACAGGCGAGGGCTTTTCAGATGACAGCCTTGATGCAGCGAGGGAATTCATAGAAGAACACAAGGTTTCGGAGGAATTGGGCGTAGGAATTCGTAATTCAATAGAACGACTGCAGTTGATGTATAAAGGCAATTGTGACATAAAAATATTTAACAAGGATCCGCATGGCGCGGTTGTTGAAATCAGAATAAGAGAGCAAAATAATGAAGATACAGGCATTGATAGTTGATGACGAAATACAGAGTATAAAAAATCTGTCAGAGAAAGTTAACTGGAAGCTTCTAGGAGTGGGGAGTGTTTATGAAGCGCTGAATCCGTATGAAGCAAGAAAAATTATAAATGAAAACAAGATTCAGCTCATATTATGCGACATTGAAATGCCGGGAGAAAATGGTTTGGACTTTATACAATGGATTCGCGAAGAGGCGGATCTGAACGGAAAATTCATGGAATGCATCATACTGACATGTTATCCGGAATATACATATATGAGAAAGGCAATGCAGTTAGGCTGTAGTGATTATCTGATAAAGCCTATTGATATTGCGGATGTTGAAAGGGTTATTCAAAAAGCAGTATTAAAATTGCAGGATATAGAGGAGAAACAGCTGGAGTTGGATCTGAAGGAACCCGAAAATGCATATGGCATTATCGAAAATATTGTTGTTCCATACATAAAAGAGCATTTTGCCGAGAGGCTTACGATAGAAGATATTGCAAATGTTGCGGCATTAAATCCCCAGTATATGATGCGTATCTTTAAGAAAAAAATGGGGGATTCTGTGCTGGAATATGTAACGAGGCTTCGATTGGAGATGGCCAAGGAAATGCTGGCTAAAACTCAATGGAGCAATGAGATAATCTCGGAAAAGATCGGTTATGCCAGTTCTAACTATTTTATAAAGCTGTTTAAACGACAATATGGAATGACTCCGCGAGGCTTCAGAAAGAATCTAAAAAATGAGAACTAAAGAAAAGATAAAAATAAAAGCAATAGCTGCTTTAATAGTGACTTGCCTGGTGCTGACATTAAATACTGGCTGCCATAACATGGAAGAGAAAGATTCACCGGCTGATGATAAATCTCAGGAAATATGTGAAATATCAATCGAGAACATTATCCTGGGCGATAAAAATACTGATCTGGCGAGAATAGAGGCACTGGCAAATGAAATCACAGTCCCTGCCATAGGCTGCAAAATAAAAATAATAGACTGTGATATTAGTGAACATGAGGACCTGATGAAAAAAATACAGGCAGGAATAGAACAGATTGATTTAGTCGAGACTGGATTGACCACTTCATTATCAGACCTGGTTTCATCAGGCACGATAATTCCTCTGGAAGGATTGCTGCATGAGTATGGATCAGAGCTTGAGGAAAAGGAAGCTGAACAGCTTCAGGCTGCAATGATTAATCAGCACATATATGCAGTCCCTGCGAATCTTCATTGCGGCAGAGCAGAGGGAATAGGCTACAATGCTAATATTGCTGAAAAATATGGCATATCAATGCCAGATGAAGTTAATCTCGAGATATTAACACAGGTAGGGCAGATTCTTCATAACTCAGGAAGCGGTATATATCTGACATCTCAAGGTGCCGGTAATCTCACGGCATTTGATTCGTTTTATGACATGGAAACATTTGGCGGCGATTTTGATTATGGCGTGATTATGGATCCTCTAAATAATACTAATATTGTTAATGTATATGAAACCAGCGAGTATCGTTATTATTGCTATATACTGAAACAGTGGAAGGATAATGGCTACATGCCGTCGGATTCGTTTATTAGCGGACGCAACCAACAGGACATGTTTAATAATGGAGAAACATTTTTCCAGTTTAGCAGCATTTCGCCCGGGACGGAGCTAATGAATACGAATAAAAATCTGAGCTTTTCAGAGGAATATATTCCTATCACGGAGAACAGACTTACGACTAAGCTTGTGCAGGAATTTGCCTGGGGCATAACAAGCGGATGCAAATATCCTGAAAAGACCATGGAGCTGCTGAATCTAATATATACTAATGGGGAATTGGCCAATCTCCTTCAATATGGTATAGAGGGAGAGGATTATACAGTTGTGGGAGATGGGAAAATAAGACCTGTCACAAATGAGGATGGAACGACGTCGCATAATACGAAATTCACAATTTATGGCGATACGGTTCAAAAATATCATTATGAGTCTGATTCTGATATTACGATAGAGGATGTAGAAGAGTATTCGGAACAGTCCCAGGCAGGTAAGACGTTTGGATATGTATTTCAGACTGATTCGGTAGCAATGCAGATTCAAAAGGTTCAAAATGTTGTAAATGAATATCGTCCTATCCTGGAGACAGGAATGGCTGATGATGTAGATCAGTTGTTGGATGAGTTTATTGCTGAGCTAAAGAAAGCAGGAATAGATGCGATTATTAAGGAAAATCAACAGCAGCTGGATAGCTGGTTAGAAGCTGCAAAGAGTAATTATTGAGTAGAAAACAGGTCATTATCGTTTCACATGACAAATTCCTAAAATGCTAGAATTCTAGTCATAAACAAAACAAGTTTTATTGAAGGGAGAGTTAAATGAAACGAAATGTATTGAAGAAATGTGCTGGAATAGCATTGTCAGCCAGCATGATCCTCGGAATGTCAGGATCAGCATTTGCAGGGGAATCGCAGTCAGGTGTTGAAGTAGTCGATAAGAGTACATTGCCGAGAATTATCATAACAACTGACCTGGAAGTTGATGATATGAATGGTATTATTCTGAGCCTTATGTATTCAACTGACTATGATCTGGCTGGCATAGTATGGACCGCAGGTATGTACCATTTTAACGGTGATGGTGAGCATACTCTGGAGGAAATCACACCAAATTATAAATGTGAGGGCGGCACAGCCGGACATACTGTTGAATATATCGGACAGGTTAAGGAATTCCGCCCGGTAGAACCAGAGTTCCTGGAGAGAATTATTTCTGACAAATATGCCAGAGATTATGAATACCTGAGCAAGAATAATCCTAATTATCCGACACCTGAATACCTTTTAAGCATTATTGCAGAGGGAAATGTAGAATTCGAAGGCGACTACAGATACGAGACAGAAGGATCAGAGCTTATATATAATTGTATAATGGATGATGATCCTCGTGAGCTTATTATTCAGCATTGGGGCGGTATAAATACAACTGTCCGTGCACTTTACAGCATCTATGAAGATTATCATGATACAGACGAGTGGGAAGCTGTATTGGAAAAGGTTGTTAATAAAGTAAGACTTAGTGGACATGGTGAGGATAATTGCTATGAAGACAGCAAGATTGCTGAAATGTTCCCTGGACTTCAGGATGTTGAAAGAGACAGCTTTGCAGGACTCGGCAATTATTTCCAGAGCATTAAAGTGGGCGACGGACCATTCCCATTTATCGGAACAGATGAAACCTTAAATCCATATTATCAGGCAGAGTATCTTACAGAGACATTTAAATTTGGCCATGGCGCTCTGTTGGGCGAGTTCCACCTGATGGGAGACGGACAGGTAATCTATGGAGAACCAATGCATTACCAGTATGGTCTTAAAACCTATATTGACTGGTCAGAAGGAGCAGAATTAGGTTGGGGCGATGGTGCATCTGCATTTACCAGAATGGATATGGACAGATATGATTGGATGTGCTGCCAGTTTGGATGCAATTCATATGTAGACCTCGGAATCCGTCAGGGTGTTACACATTCTGAGGACCGCTATGTAACGGCGCTTTTCGATGATCTTGCTGCAAGAGCAGATTGGGCTATTATGGATCCTGAAGATTGTAACCATGCACCTGTTATAACAGCTGACAGTCTGGATATTACAGCTAAGGCTGGTGAAACAGTTACATTAAGTGCATCGGCATCAGATCCGGATGGTAATGAGCTGACAACATCATGGTGGATCCCTGCAGCTTCCTGCACATATGGTGTTGAAGAAACTGAGGATGGAGATTCTTCAGGTGACAGCGCTTCAGGTACAAATGAGAAGGTTGCTGATATTGCGGTTAATGTTACAGGTGAATATGAAGCACAGCTTACAGTGCCAGAGGATGCACAGTCAGGAGATATTATCGTTCTGAATCTGGAAGTACAGGATCAGGGCGTTGAAAGACCGATAACAAGATTTGCACAGTTCTTTATTACTGTTGAGTAAACAGCTGTGTCAACTATAATGACATAAACAACTTGAAGGCGGATTGTGATGCATTTGCATGTGCGTTGCAATCTGCTTTTTGTTTTAGAAAAAAATTTCGCTGTGATTTGAACATTTTCTCCTGCGTGATATCGGAACATAATTGCTTTTTTTATAGCAGTATTAACAGTGTATATTCCAATATATCACTTGCCTGGATTTCTGAGATGGTATAAGATTGCTCAGACTAATAAATGAGGGTTTGGAGTTAATGAATCAGAAAAAAGAGTCCATCACGCTTGATATTAAAAAGGAAAATATCGCAAATGTATACCTCTTCTATGGCGAGGAGGCTTACAAGAAGCGCCATTATAAGGATGAACTGAAGGAGGCCGTGACAGGCGGCAATATGATGAACTATGCGCAGTTTTCAGGCAAGGACATAGACTGGCAGGAGATATATGATGCTGCCATGACTATGCCTTTTTTTGCAAATAAGAGGCTTATAGTTGTGGAAAATTCTGATAAATTTAAAGCCAAAAAATCAGAAGAAGCTGATGCTGCCCCGACTGCCCAAAAAACCAAAGAACCCGATATACTGGAGAAGCTTCTTACAGATCTGCCGGAGACCACATGCCTTGCCTTCTTCGAGGAGGGAGCAGCTAAGAACAAAAAAGTATATAAGCTTGTTGCATCCAAGGGAGTTGTCTGTGAATGCAATGCAGATACAGAGGCAGATGTTGTAAAGTGGCTCAAAAAGGGATTTATGTCGGAAAAGAAGAATGTTGAAGATTCAACTCTTCATCTGATGATTGCCCGTATCGGATTCGATTATGACAGGCTAAGAACTGAATTTGAAAAGGTTATAAGTTATACATATGGTAAGGAAACGGTAGATGACTCGGATATACTGGCCATAACATCGGAAAACGTTGAATCTAAGATATTTGACATGCTTACGGCTATGAGTGAGAAAAATATTGGCAGGGTACTGGCAAAATATCACGACCTGCTGACTAATAAGGAACATCCTCTGTATATTCTGGCGATGCTGAGAAGTCAGTTTAGGACTATGCTTCAGGTTGCTGAGCTTAAAGATCAGGGATTGTCAACGGCGGCTATGTCCAAGGCAACAGGAAGGCCGCCATTTGCAATCAATAACATGAAGAGATATTTAGAATATTTCCCACGGAAAAGGATTGAGGACATACTGGAAGAAATAGCTGACACAGACAGAAAATGTAAAACCGGAGAGGTACAGGATCAAGTGGGTGTGGAGATTCTTCTTGTCAGATTTTCAGCCTGAAGAAGCGGCGATAATGCCTGAAATAGAGGCAAAAATTCGGATAAAATTTCAAGTCAGTTTATCGATAATTGTGTTGACACAGGGCATTTGCAATGGTAAACTGTCACAGTCGTTTGAAAACAAAGAAGAGTTCCACTCTCACCACGTCGCCAGGGGCGCGCACGATGGTTGATATTTTCAGACAATCAGGGGATTGTTATGAACATGTGAGTGGATACGCAAGTATCCATTTTTTATTGCAGAATTGATATGTCAATGTGGCATCGTCTGCTCGAGTGGATAGAGATGTTCGATTATTAAAAAGTGCTTGTCACTTGGGAGGTGAAATTATCGACAACTTAATTAATGAACAGATCAGAGCCAAGGAAGTCAGATTACTTGGAGAGGAAGGCCAGCAGCTAGGAATTTTCAGCTTACAGGAAGCGCTTGCTCAGGCGGAGGAAGTTGGAGTTGACCTGGTTCTTATTGCACCGAAGGCAGAGCCGCCTGTTTGCAGAATCATAGATTACGGCAAGTATCGTTATGAACAGCTGCGCAGAGAGAAGGAAGCCAAAAAGAAGCAGAAGATCGTAGAGGTCAAGGAGATCAGACTTTCACCGAATATCGATATAAATGATATCAGAACCAAGGCTAATAACGCGAGAAAGTTCATTGAAAAAGGCGACAAGGTTAAGGTCGCACTCAGGTTCAGAGGTAGAGAGATGGCACATATGCAGGAGAGCAAGCATCATCTTGATGATTTTGCTGAGATGCTCGCTGATGTTGCCAATGTCGATAAGGCACCGAAGGTTGAGGGAAGGAACATGGTTATGTTCCTGACACAGAAGAAGTAAACGATAATAATTAACTACTAGGAGGAATAGATATGCCAAAGGTAAAAACAAAAAGAGCAGCTGCTAAGCGTTTTAAAAAGACAGCAGATGGAAATTTAAAGAGAAATAAGGCATTCAAGAGCCACATTCTTACAAAGAAGACAACGAAGAGAAAACGTAACCTTCGTAAAGCAACAATGACTGATGCTACTAATGTTAAGAACATGAAGAAGATCTTACCATACCTGTAAGAGATCAGAACGGAGGAATGAAGAATGGCAAGAATTAAAGGTGGCTTAAATGCCAAGAAAAAACACAACAGAACTTTAAAGCTGGCTAAGGGATACAGAGGAGCCAGATCAAAACAGTATAGAGTTGCAAAACAGTCTGTAATGCGTGCATTAGCAACATCATATGCAGGCAGAAAGCAGAAGAAACGCCAGTTCAGACAGCTGTGGATCGCACGTATCAATGCAGCAGCAAGAATGAACGACCTTTCATACAGCAAATTCATGTATGGCTTAAAGCTTGCAGGATCTGATCTTAACAGAAAGGTATTAGCAGATATCGCTGTTAATGATGCAGCAGCTTTTGCACAGTTAGCAGAAACAGCTAAGAAAGCATTACAGTAATCTATGAAATGTAGTAAGCGGGCTGCGTGTCGAGGGTGACACCGCCCGCTTTCTTTTTAGCAGCAGCCATATTGGCACCAGGCTGTGTCAATCTTTTTCTGATGAAGCAGATGGGGATTTAAGCAAGTTACTTGGTATAGTTATTAGCAGGCCGTTGTATTAGGTATGCCGATAGGCTGACAGCACTTTTAAAGCAGTAAGAAGTTTTGCTGAAAGGACATATGTGATGGAAGAAACGAAAGAAATCTCTAAAAATTTTATTGAGCATTTCATTGAGCAGGATCTGGCAGAAGGAAACAGATGCTATGGAATGAAGATACATACACGTTTCCCGCCGGAACCGAATGGATATCTTCATATAGGACATTGTAAGGCACTGACAATTGATTTCGGAATGGCTGAGAAATTTGGCGGAATATGTAACCTCAGAATGGATGATACTAACCCTGCCAAGGAAGATACAGAATTCGTAGATGCAATCCAGGAGGATATACACTGGCTGGGATTTGACTGGGGCGACAGATTTTTCTATGGTTCTGATTATTTCGAGCAGACATACGAGTATGCGGTAGAGCTTATCAAGAAGGGGCTTGCCTATGTATGCGAGCTGTCTGCAGAGGAATTCAGGGAGTATAGAGGAGATATCGGACAGCCAGCCAGAAGCCCATACAGAGACAGACCGATAGAGGAAAGCCTGGATCTGTTCGAGAGAATGAAAAATGGAGAGTTTCCTGAAGGCAAATATACGCTTCGTGCCAAGATTGACCTGGCCAGCGGCAACTTCAACATGAGAGATCCTGTTATCTATCGTATCAGGTATATTGAACATCACAGACAGGGAACAAAATGGTGCATTTTCCCAATGTATGATTTTGCTCATCCTATTCAGGATGCTCTGGAAGGCATCACTCATTCGCTGTGTTCATTGGAATATGAAGCCCACAGACCGCTGTATGATTGGGTAGTTTCTAATGTATCTATTCCGGGAATCAAGCCGCGCCAGATAGAATTTGCCAGATTGGGTATCAATTATACCGTAATGAGCAAACGAAAGCTGCGCCAGCTGGTGGAAAATGAATATGTATCAGGCTGGGATGATCCTAGAATGCCTACCCTGTGCGGACTTAGAAGAAGAGGCTATACTTCTAAGAGCATCAGGGATTTCTGCGAGAAGATCGGTGTTTCTAAGGTAGATTCCACAGTCGACTGGGCATTTCTTGAGAGCTGCTTAAGAGACGATCTGAATGCAAATGCGAAGCGCGTAATGGCTGTCATTGACCCGATTAAGCTTACGATTACGAATTATCCTGAAGGACAGAGTGAGACTCTTACGATAGAGAATAATCCGCTGGATGAAAATGCGGGAACCAGAGATATTACATTCTCGGGTAATCTGTGGATCGAAAGAGAGGATTTTGCGGAGGAACCGCCTAAGAAATACAAGAGATTGTTCCCTGGCAATGAGGTCCGCTTAAAGGGAGCCTATGTTATTAATTGTACAGGCTGCGTTAAGGATGAAGATGGCAATGTCATTGAAGTCTTAGCAGAGTATCAGCCTGACAGCAAGGGCGGAGACCCTGCTGACGGACATAAGGTAAAGGGTGCTACGATACATTGGGTTGACCAGAATACGGCAGTGGATGCTGAGGTAAGACAGTATTCATATTTATTTGCTGATCCTGACCCGGACGGTCCTGACAAGAATTTCCTTGATGCATTAAATCCTGACAGTCTGACAGTGTTTAAGGGCTCTAAGGTTGAGGCCAGCCTTGCAGATGTTAAGATGCCGGAAAAAGGAAAGGACTGCGAGGGCTTCCAGTTTATGAGACAGGGATATTTCTGCCTCGATAATAAGGATGCGGCACCTGGACATCTGGTATTTAACAGAAGTGTGGCACTGAAGGACGGCTTCAGATAATAGGGAGACAGATGTGAATAATATCCATACAGTAGCGATAAAGAAATTAAATGAAGATGCGGTGATTCCCACCTACGGAACGGCGTATTCTGCAGGAGCTGATCTTTATGCATGCCTTAAGGAGCCTGTGTCAATTAACCCGGGAGAGGCCTATATGGTGCATATTGGAATTGCCGTGGAGATACCGGAGGGCTATGTGGGATTAGTATTTGCCCGCAGCGGCATGGCTTCTAAGAGAGGCCTGGCACCTTCTAACAAGGTGGGAGTCATAGATGCTGACTATAGAGGTGAGATCATGGTGCCAATGTTTAATCATTCTAAACAGGTTCAGACCATTGAACCTGGTGAGAGAGTGGCACAGATGGTGATCACTCCGTTCCTGATGGCTGATTGGAATGTAGTGGATGAACTGGGAGAAACAGACAGAGGTGCCAGCGGATTTGGAAGCACGGGATTAAAATAATACAGAGCTAAAGTTGAAGGCAATGGAGTATTTTGGTACAATGCAGTCGATTAAGTATCAGAAAATTCATTGGTTCAGTGATAATTATTCAGGTATTTCACACGATAACTATACAACGATAATTCTTAAGGGAGGTTCAAATGATCTATTCAAAAGAAGTTGAATTGATGTGTCCTATCGCCTCAGGAGCTAACCATGGACCAGCTCCTATTCCTCAGGAAGGTGAATGGAACAAAGTAAAGGAAATAAAAGAAGTAAAAGGACTCACCCACGGCATCGGCTGGTGCGCACCTCAGCAGGGAGCATGTAAGCTCACTTTAAATGTTAAGGATGGAGTTATTGAAGAAGCTCTGGTAGAAACGATTGGATGCTCAGGAATGACCCATTCGGCAGCAATGGCAGCTGAAATCCTTCCGGGCAAGACTATTCTCGAGGCTCTTAATACCGACCTTGTATGTGATGCGATTAATACAGCCATGAGAGAGCTGTTCCTTCAGATTGTTTACGGACGTACTCAGACGGCATTTTCTGAAGGTGGTCTTCCGATTGGCGCAGGACTTGAGGATCTGGGTAAGGGCTTAAGAAGCCAGGTCGGTACTATGTACGGAACTAAGGCTAAGGGACCTCGCTATCTTGAAATGACAGAGGGCTATGTTACAGGTATCGCCCTTGATGCTAATGACGAGATTATCGGATATCAGTTCGTAAGTCTGGGCAAGATGACAGACTTCATCAAAAAAGGTGATGATCCTAATACAGCCTGGGAAAAGGCTAAGGGTCAGTATGGACGTGTTGCTGATGCTGTTAAGATCGTAGATCCTAGATGTGAATAAGAAAGGAGGAGACACATTATGGCATTATTTGAATCATATGAGAGACGTATAGATCAGATCAACAAGAAGCTTGCAGAGTATGGGATCTCCTCACTTGAAGAAGCTGAGAAGATTACTAAGGATAAGGGCCTTGATATTTATGCGCAGGTTAAGGCTATTCAGCCTATTTGCTTCGAAAATGCATGCTGGGCTTATACAGTAGGTGCGGCACTTGCGATAAAGAAGGGTCAGACCAGGGCAGCCGATATTGCGGCAACGCTGGGCGAGGGACTTCAGTCCTTCTGCATTCCAGGCTCGGTTGCAGACCAGAGAAAGGTTGGCCTCGGACATGGCAATCTGGGCAAGATGCTGCTCGAAGAGGAAACTGAATGTTTTGCTTTCTTGGCAGGTCATGAATCATTTGCAGCTGCAGAGGGAGCTATAGGTATAGCCGAGAAGGCTAATCGTGTAAGAACCAAACCGCTGAGAGTTATCCTTAACGGACTCGGTAAGGATGCTGCTAAGATCATTTCAAGAATCAATGGATTTACATATGTTCAGACTGAATATGATTATTATACAGGCGAGCTCAAGGAAGTTCAGAGAATCAAGTATTCTGACGGAGTAAGAGGTCAGGTTAACTGCTATGGTGCAAATGACGTCCAGGAGGGCGTTGCAATCATGCATAAAGAGGGTGTTGATGTCTCTATTACAGGCAATTCAACTAATCCGACCCGTTTCCAGCATCCGGTTGCAGGAACTTATAAGAAAGAATGCATCGAACAGGGCAAGAAATATTTCTCTGTAGCATCAGGAGGCGGAACAGGACGTACACTTCATCCTGATAATATGGCAGCAGGCCCTGCTTCTTATGGCATGACAGATACAATGGGACGTATGCATTCTGATGCTCAGTTTGCCGGCTCATCCTCAGTCCCGGCTCACGTTGAGATGATGGGACTCATCGGCATGGGCAATAACCCTATGGTTGGCGCTACGGTTGCAGTAGCAGTTGCGGTAGCAGAGGCCATGAATAAGTAAAACAAGAGCACGAATTGTGAATATAAGTGGGATTGCAGAAGCATATATGTGCGCCGCAATCCCTTGTTTTTATCATCAGCGTAACTGCGATTATGACAAAGTCTTCAGCTGAAAAACAGAATATTAATTACCTTAAGGCAGTAGCTATAATAATGGTTGTATTTTATCATGCTATTTGCGACATTTTATGTACTCCGAATGCAAACGATTTGGTTGCAGCGGAAGTCAAAGCGGTGATGGAAAATGTACATGTACCTCTTTTTTTTCTGATAGCAGGATATTTGTGTCACAAACAAAATGTAATAAGCTTCTATAGGAAAAAAGTACAGCGAATTTTAATTCCATTCGTGTTTATGTCATGTCTAAAAGTGCTTTTTAATAATTTGATTTCCTCAACGCATATTCATGGTAGTGATATAACATACCAGCTGTTTGATGCGTTTGCTTGTGGAAAACTATATTGGTTTTGTTATGCGATACTCATAATATATATGGTTGCACCACTGTTTTGGAATGACAAAATTCGCATATGGCTGATGTTAATTATTACTTTAACTGCAAATTTTGTTTTGGGTATAGCAAATGTTGAACTAACGTATGTGCTACAAATTAGAAATGCAATATATCAGCTTCCATTTTTTTTGACAGGCATGTTGCTGTCGCAGTGTAAATTTAAGTCACAATTAATTGCGACAAAACTTCTATTACTGGCAGGCTCACTGATAGTTGCTATAGTCACGATTTGTATGAAATTTTTGTTAGACATAGATAATTATCTCGTTAATTTTGTAATGGGTCTTTCTATAATGTATATTTTGTATAACCTGGCTGTATCCATTAGAAGCAATGCCATAGATAAATTACTCACATTACCCGCCAGATATTCACTTCAAATTATGCTATTTGATAGTTTCTATAGAATTGTTTTAATATCAATATTATCTAAATTTATGAATAAAGAGATATGGATGGTAATAATAGTTAGCATAATGGTATTGCTGTTTTCCTGTGTTTCCTGTGAGGTAATTGCAAAAATTCCAGGGGTGAGAACATTGATGGGGGTGAAACAATGCTTTTCTTGACATAGACTCGTTAAATTGCTAAACTCTTGTGGCAAATATTTGAGCCTTTTGGTGAAAATGCATATAAAAAATAAAAGCGAGATTATAATATGAGTTATAGAAAACCTAAAAATATGGGTGATGCTAATTCCTATATAAGTTTTGAAAATTATAACGAGAAAAATGCTGATAATAGCCAGATATCTGATGAAGAATTTGAACGTATTTTAAACGATTTTAAAGAATCTGCAACTAAAAATAATGAATATTGTAAAGCAAATCAACAAAAGTGCGAGTATGAAGATTTCGACGATGACAGAGGATTTTCAGCGGAAGATTTTTTGATATATGATGATATGTCAGACGATGTCAGAAGATATAGAAAACGTGAACGAGTACATTATGAAGATAGGTATTACAATGGTCATGATAGAAAACCGTCTACTGCGAGACGGGTGATTGGCAAGATAATGTTATATCTTCAAGCTGCACTATCAATCCTGCTGATGGTACTTTTAATCAACTTGAATATTTTATCAGGTAAATATCTTGCGATCTTCGCAGGGGTATTGGCGATATTATGGCTTGCTATTTTTTTTACGCAGAGAAAGCGACGCAATATTGCTCAGGCTATAGGCATGATTATTTCAATGGCTTTAAGTGTTGCGATGGCGGTTGGATCAGCTTACCTTATAAAAACTAATCAGGTATTGGATACGGTGTCATCCCGTTCATATGATATCAGAACGTATGATGTAGTGGTATTAAATAGCAATAGTGCGCAGAATATAGTTGATGCCGCAGATTACACATTTGCAATTGATTCAACTATAAGCGAAGGCAATCGCTCGTCTGTTGTCTCGGATATACAAAAGGACACAGGAAAGGCGGTTGAAATTATTGAAATGTCATCTGCAACGGAATTGGCCAGTGCACTTCTTAATGGTGAAGTACAGGCAGTAATATATAATGATGCCTTTACATCAACGATAGTGGAACAGTATTCTGATTATGAAAGTCAAGTGAGAATAATTGGAAATTATACTATTAAAACTGAGTCTAATATTGAAAATATTGATGTAGACGTACTTGGCGGAGCTTTTCTTGTATTTATTAGTGGAACTGATTCGGAAGGGACTGTGTCATTGACGGGAAGAAGTGATGTTGATATTGTGGTTGGTGTTAATACAGTAACTAATCAAATCCTGATGATTACGATACCTAGAGACTATTACGTGGAAATACCTGGCGTAACATCTGAGGGAACCAGGGATAAGTTGACGCATGCGGGCATTTATGGAATGGATGAGCTATTGTCGACAGTAGAAAATTTACTTGGCCGTAATGTTAATTACTATGTAAGACTTAATTTTTCTTCATTGATAGAAATAGTTGATGCCATGGGTGGCGTGACAATAGAAAATGAGCAGGAATTCACTTCGCATGGAGGATATTATTATCCTGCAGGCACGATCAATCTGGATGGTGAATATACATTGCACTATGTCCGTGAACGATATGCATTTGAGGACGGAGATTTTGCAAGAGGCAGACATCAGATCCAGGTTATTCAGGCCATGATGGATAAATTGATATCAGCCAATACATTGGCAAATTATAACGCACTTGCCGACGCGATATCTAATTTCGCAGTCACAAATATGCAGTCAGACGATATAAAATCTCTTATAAGATACCAGTTTAATAATACCCCAGAATGGCATATTGTAAGCTATCAGCTGTTAGGCGATGTTATGTATCAGCCGTGCCAGAGTGCAAACTACCAGATGCTGTCGGTAGATATGCCTTATGTAGAAGCTATAGAAAATGCACAGAAGTTATTAAATCAGCTATTTGACGGGGAAGTTTTATCAGAAGATCTGCAGCTTACAGATAACGGCCAGCTTACATATGTTGCTTCACCTGTAGGATGAGACTTGAAATGAAAATAACCAGGTGCTACACTTTCAGTCGATAAAGAAGGAGGCAAAAAATTCATGCTGACAGTTATAGATCATCCATTAATTAAACACAAAATAAGCATTATGCGTAATAAGGACACTTCTACTTATATCTTTAAGCAGAACCTTGATGAAATCGCCAAGCTCATGGCATACGAAGTAACAAGGAATGTCCCAATCAAAGAGAAACCGATACAAACCCCTATATGCGATACGATAGGCTATGAGATAGCCCAGCCTGTAGTTCTTGTTCCTATATTGAGAGCAGGAATCGGACTGGTAGACGGCTTCCGTGATATCATTCCTATAGCCAAGATCGGTCATATAGGAATGTACAGAGATGAGGAGACTCTCGAACCGATTGAATATTATGCGAGATTTCCTAAGTGCATGTCAGAGTCACTTGTTATAGTTACTGACCCGATGCTTGCAACAGGCGGCAGCGCTTCTGCAGCCATAACTAATATCAAGAAAAGAGGAGCTAAGAAGATTCTCCTTGTTTGCCTGGTAGGTGTACCTGAGGGTGTTGCGAGAATTCAGAGAGAGCATCCGGACGTAGATATTACGCTGGCAGCAATGGATGACCACCTTAATGAAAGAGGATATATTGTGCCGGGTCTTGGCGATGCCGGTGACAGATTATTTGGAACAGACTGATTGAAATAATCTTAATTGAACCGGCTTTTAGCCGGTTCTTTGTCTTTAACAGCAAGGCTCGTGAGCCATATGATTGCCTGACAGAGGCATTTGGCAAATGTCACTAAGTGTTTTTCAGCTAAAGGAAGATCAAGAATATGACCATAAGAGAAGAGCGGGAAGAATTTGAAGAGCATACTTTAAGTAAATATGCATCCTTATCAACGAAAACTAAGGGAAGGGAGCGGGATATCGAGCCTTGCCCTATCAGAACCTGCTATCAGAGGGATCGGGACAGGATACTTCACAGCAAATCCTTCAGAAGGCTTAAGCACAAAACACAGGTATTCCTTGCGCCTACAGGGGATCATTACAGGACGAGACTCACCCATACATTAGAGGTTTCTCAGATATCGAGAACTATAGCCCGGGCATTGTGGCTCAATGAAGATCTGACAGAGGCTATAGCATTAGGACACGATCTGGGACATACCCCGTTTGGACATGAAGGGGAGAGAGCTCTTAATTCAAAACATCCATTTAAGCATAATATTCAAAGCCACAGAATAGTTGAGAAGATTGAAAATGATGGAGAAGGCCTTAATCTCACCTGGGAAGTAAGGGACGGTATCCTGAATCACAGTATGGGAACCATAGCCTCGACGCTGGAAGGCAGAGTAGTAAGGCTTTCTGATAAGATCGCTTATATTAATCATGACATGGATGATGCGATAAGAGCAGGTATACTTCATGAAGAAGACGTACCTGATGATATTTGCGAGGTATTGGGCTGGTCGAGAAAGGACAGACTGGATTTTCTGGTTAAGGATATTATCATGAATTCACTTAACAAGGATGATATAGTAATGTCTGAAACATCTTTTGACGCCATGATGAGACTCAGAAAATTCATGTTTGATAATCTGTATTTTGATTCTGAGTGCAAGACTCAGGAAGGCAAGGCCAATACGATGATAGTATCACTGTATGACTATTATTGTGAGCATCCGGATAAAATGCCCGTCGAATATCTGGGACTGATGGATAAGTACGGACAGAGCCTGGAACGGACGGTATGCGATTATGTTTCATGTATGACCGATTATTATTCAGTGGCAACGTTTAAGGAATTATTTATACCTGAATTCTGGAGGAAATAATGTTCTATCCGCAGGAAGTAATAGAACAGGTTCTTGAAGCCAATAATATAGTAGATGTAATATCACAATACGTCAGGCTGACCAAAAGGGGATCAACTTATTTTGGACTGTGTCCTTTCCATAATGAAAAGACACCGTCTTTTTCTGTTACGGATAACGGTGACAGAAAAATGTTTTACTGCTTTGGCTGTCATAGCGGCGGCAATGTTATGACATTTCTCATGAAATATGAGAATTATACATATAGCGAAGCACTTAATGTGCTGGCCGAGAGAGCAGGCATAACACTTCCGAAACCGCAATATTCCAAAGAGGATTCTGCCAAATATCAGCTGAAGGAACAGGTTCTGGAGGTATATAAAGAGGCAGCGGTTTATTATTATCATTTGCTTAAAACTGAGCATGGCAGGCAGGCCTATGACTATCTTAAGAAGAGGCAACTGTCGGATGAAACTATCCTGAATTATGGACTGGGATATTCTGACAAATATCGCGACGATCTGTATAGATATATCAAGTCCAAGGGATATTCTGATGAAGTATTGAAGGCAACAGGATTATTTTCTATCAAGGAAAATGATATCCATGATTACTTCTGGAACAGGGTAATGTTTCCTATCATGGATGTGAGAAACAGAGTAATTGCCTTCGGCGGCAGAGTTATGGGAGATGGAGAACCCAAATATCTTAACTCACCTGAGACCATTGCATTTGAAAAGAGCAAAACTCTGTTCGGCCTTAATGTGGCTAAAAAGCATAAAGGCAATGAGCTGATACTGTGCGAGGGCTATATGGACGTAATCTCATTGCATCAGGCAGGATTTACAAATGCTGTCGCATCCCTGGGAACCTCGCTTACAACAGGACATGTAAATATACTTAAGAGATATACAGAAAATGTGGTCATATCATATGATGCGGATGGCGCAGGAAGAAATGCCGCGTTAAGAGCGATTCCGATGCTGCGGTCTCAGGGCATTAATACGAAAGTAATCAATCTGAAACCATACAAGGATCCGGATGAGCTTATCAAGGCAGAAGGCGCTGATACATATAAGGAAAGATTAAGAACTGCCAGAAACAGCTTCTTATTTGAAATAGATGTGCTTAAGGAGTCATTTGATCTGAATGATCCTGACGGAAGAACAAAATTTCAGACTCAGACAGCCCGCAGATTAAGCGAGTTCACAGATGAGATCGAAAGGGACAGCTATATTCAGACAGTAAGCAGGGAATTTGATATTGACTATAAGATGTTAAGAGACCGAACCATAAGATTTGCCCTGAGTGCGGATAATAAGCCTGTCAGACAGCCGGAAAATCCATCCTTTAAACCGAAGGAAAAAGAAAAAGGCAAGACTGCAATTTCTGAGAGTATGAAAGCGGTTCTGTCATATCTGGCAGAGGTTCCTTCCAGCTATAATAAGATAAAAGGCATAATAGATGCCGCGGATTTTGATGCAGAGCCATATTCTGCCATAGCCTCTCTCCTTTTTGCGCAATTAGAGTCGGGGAGAGCAAATATTGCTACCATCATAGGAGCATTTCCTGATGAGTCAGAACAGGAAAAGGCAGCTGAAATCTTAAGTCCGACAGAAAAAACAGAAGATGCTGACATACTTAAGAAAAATATAAATCAATGCATAATCAACATTAAGACCAATTCTATCGAAAGGCAGATATCTGAAGAAACAGATATTTTGAAGGCACTGTCGTTAAAGAAACAGCAGGAGAAGCTGAAGCAGCTTAACATAATTTAAGTTGGCAGATAAACACATATCGGAATGAACAACCCGTCCCGGCACGCGTGCAATTGACAATTTTGTGTTACTCCGGCATGTCAAAACTAATTACGAGGTCAAATAATTAATGTCAATATCATACAGATTAAAACAGGTTGCCTCTAAGGTAACTAATGGATATAGGATTGCGGACATCGGGACGGATCATGGATACGTTCCGGTCATGCTGCTGCGTGAAAGGATAGTACCTTATGCGATAGCGGTAGATATAAGTAAGGGCTCGCTTCAAAAGGCCATGGAGAATGCAGCCAGGGCGGGACTTGAGGACAAGATGGACTGCCGGCTAGGAGACGGATTGTCATGCGTTAAGCCGGGAGAAGTGGAATCAATCATTATATGCGGCATGGGCGGAATTCTCATGAGACGCATATTGGAAGATGGCAAGGAGACGGCGCTTAGTGCCAGAGAGCTTATATTGTCGCCTCACAGAAACCCGGAGCTCATAGTAGAATTTTTGCAGAAAAATGACTTTGAGATAGTCTCTGATGAGATGATAGAGGATAAAAAGAAGCTCTATCGAATAATAAAAGGGCGAAAACTCAGCATTGAATTATAATTGATTTGATTGTATCATATACTCGCTCAAGGGACGCTGAATGGTCGCGCCGCTTATTATGAGCGGTGAGGAAAGTCCGGGCTTCATAGGGCAGGATGCCAGATAACGTCTGGCGGGAGTAATCCTAGGACAAGTGCAACAGAAAGTATACCGCCCGCAAGGGTAAGGGTGAAATGGCAGCTTAAGAGACTACCGGTCTGCCGGTAACGGCAGATGCAATGTAAACTCCATCCGAAGCAAGACCAAACAGATAGTGCTAATGGCGGCCCGTCTAGCTATCGGGTAGGTCGCGCAGAGTTAGCTGGTGACAGCTAAACAAGATAGATGACCATTTTAGATGACAGAACCCGGCTTACAGGTGTCTCTAAGAGTAGTTGCCGGCGGGCTGCATGCCTGCCGGTATCAGTAGAGTGCAGAACGCATCCAGCATGAGCCGTTGATATTACAATGGCATGACTAAATGATGTGATATCTGCAGATAAAACAGGTGGCTGTATGGAGATAGACCAGGAACGTAATCAGAATCAGGCTGATAAGTTATATGAAGAATTTCTTGATTCCAGGTATGTCAGGGAGAAAAGAGAGATACTTCGTAAACTATATGCCAAGGAATGGCTTACGGATAAGATGATAGACGATTTTGCCGTGACACTTGATATAACAGTGTCCTCAGGCAGTCTTGATGACAGATATTATGACTTTATGAAATGTCTGGATTCGATGGCTAAGTTTGAAACCACGGGATTAAGATAATATGTGAATCTGCCGGCTTCGCAGCATTTGAGTCTGCTCAGAAGCTGCATTAGCTTGAGATGGAAAGAGGAATGAGAAATGAATGTGATGTATAAAAGCACCAGAGGAGATGGAACGCTGATAACAGCAAGTCAGGCTGTGCTGCAGGGTCTTGCCCCGGACGGAGGACTGTATGTACCGGATGCGATACCGGAGCTGGGAGTAGACGTATCAGAGCTTGCCAGAATGGATTATAAAGAGATTGCTTATCTTGTAATGAGCAAATTCTTATCAGATTATACAGAAGAGGAACTTAAGGACTGCATAGAACATGCATATGATTCGAAGTTCGATACGGCACAGATCGCACCTGTCGTAAAAAAAGGTCAGGCATATTACATGGAACTGTTCCATGGCGCCACAATTGCATTTAAGGATATGGCTCTTTCAATCCTGCCGCATCTTCTTACCAAGGCTGCACGCAAGAATAATGTATCAAATGAGATCGTTATTCTTACAGCAACCTCAGGAGATACAGGTAAGGCTGCCATGGCAGGATTTGCAGATGTACCAGGCACCAGAATAGTTGTATTTTATCCTAAGGGAGGCGTAAGCCGCATTCAGGAGCTTCAGATGCTCACACAGAAGGGCGATAATACATGCGTTATCGGTGTTCATGGTAACTTTGATGATGCTCAGAGTGCAGTTAAGAGAATGTTTAACGATGCAGCGCTTAAGGAGCAGCTGGCAGCCCATGGATATCAGTTCTCATCGGCCAATTCGATTAATATCGGACGTCTCGTGCCGCAGGTCGCTTATTATGTATGGGCTTATTCAAGGCTCGTTAAGGATGGCGCTGTTAAGGCCGGAGAGAAGATTAATTTCGTAGTTCCTACAGGTAACTTCGGCAATATCCTGGCAGGATATTATGCCAAGCTCATGGGCCTTCCTGTAAACAAATTAATCTGCGCATCTAATGACAACAAGGTTTTATATGATTTCTTTAAGACTGGTATATATAATAAGAACAGAGAGTTCATTCTCACGACTTCACCATCTATGGACATCCTGATCTCAAGCAATCTGGAGCGTCTTATCTACAAGGTATGCGGCAATTCATCAGAGCTGAACAGTGCTTACATGAAGGATCTGGCAAGCAAGGGAGTATATACACTTAATATTAACCAGATTGCCAGACTGGAGGATTTTGTTCCGGGATATGCCGATGAAAAGGCAAATGCTGATGAGATCAAGCAGGTTTATGATGAAACCGGATATGTTATAGATACTCATACAGGTGTTGCGTCAGCTGTATATAGACAGTATGTTTCAGATACTAAGGATGAGACGCCGACCGTGATTGTTTCAACAGCTAGCCCATATAAATTTGCAAGAGCCGTTATGACAGCAATTGATCCTGCATATGACAAGCTGGAGGATTTTGACCTTATAAGAGAACTCAACAAGGTATCAGGTGTAGAGATTCCGAATGCTATCAAAGAGATAATGGATGCAGATATCAGACATAATACAGTATGTGATATTGATAAGATGGAAACAGAGGTGAAAGGATTTTTAGGTATCTAAATGAATGGAATAGTTGACTGGATCGCACAAACCTTCGGATCATGGAATCATGAACTGGTAATTTTTATAATATCATTATTTCCGATTCTTGAATTACGAGGCGGATTGATCGCAGCAGCACTGCTTCAGGTGCCTTATATTCCAGCCATTTTTATCTGTGTGCTGGGAAATATTATACCGATTCCTTTCATATTGCTGCTGATAGAGAAGATATTTAAATTTCTCAAGAGATTTAAGACAACAGGCCGTTTTGTAACATTTCTTGAGACTAAGACGATGAAGAAGAGAGATCAGATAGACAAGTGGGGCTTCTGGGGACTGGTTCTCTTCGTAGGCATTCCGCTTCCGGGAACCGGTGGCTGGACAGGTGCACTGCTGGCGTCACTTCTTAGAATGCCTGTTAAGAAATCAGCACCGGCAATAGGCCTCGGAATCTGTCTGGCAGCTGCAATAATGAGCTTCGTTACTTATGCGATACCTTGGATTGTTTCGCTGTTTGGTTAAATTAGATAATTATAAAATTTTAAAATGCCCGGGCTAGTTTACGAGGGTAATTAGCACCGGGCATATGTTGCGAAATGAGGCATTTGCTGATGGAAAACAGTAACTTTTTTGCCATGATGGCCAGAATGAAATATGTTAACAGATGGGGTCTTATGAGAAATACCATCCCGGAGTCACTGTCTGATCATACCATGGATGTAGTGGTAATAGCCCATGCTCTGGTGGTCATTGGCAACATATATTTTAACAAGAATTTAGATGAAAGCAGGGCGGCATTGCTGGCAGCATTCCATGATGCACCAGAGATAATAACGGGGGATATGCCGACCCCGGTGAAGTATTATGATGCGGAAATTAAAAATGCATATTCAAAAGTAGAAGAGGCGGCTATCCGGAAAATGCTTGAGTCACTTCCTGAGGAAATGCGGGAACATTATGAAGGATTGATGAAGGAAGATCAGGAGTCTGATCTGGTACTTATGAAATATGTGAAGGCAGCAGATAAGATATCAGCATTGATAAAATGCATTGAAGAAGAGCGAATGGGCAATAAAGATTTCGAGCGTGCGAAGGAATCTACGGCAGCGACAATCAGAAGCTTACAGATGCCCGAGGTGGATTTCTATATGGAGCATTTTATGCCGGGATATTATCTGACACTTGATGAGCAGACATCAAAATAAGCATATTGCGAAATTACACTGAAGGGATGTGCAGATGACTTGTGCAGGGGCTGCGCACTAAGGGAATGCAGCAGGTGAGAAGCGACGTGCTATTAAAAGTGGCATTGCCTGCGAATGTTTATGAGAGTATAATACGTCCGTCAACTTAGGGACATCAATGTAAAAAAGAAATGAGGTTTTTAGATGGGAAAATATTTTGGTACCGATGGTTTCAGAGGCAAGGCCGGTGAGGTATTAAGAAGTGATCATGCATATAAGATTGGAAGATTCATCGGCTGGTATTATGGACAGAAGCATACTAAGGAAAATAGAGCTAAGATTGTAATAGGTAAGGATACCAGACGTTCATCCTATTCACTGGAGAATGCCCTGGCCGGAGGAATTACAGCATCCGGCGCAGATGCATATCTGCTTCATGTAACTACGACTCCGTCAGTAAGCTTTATTACGAGGGATGCAGGATTTGACTGCGGTATCATGGTTTCAGCAAGCCATAACCCATATTATGATAATGGAATAAAGCTTCTTAATGCAGACGGCGAGAAGATGCCGGACGAGGTCATTAAGCAGATTGAGGAGTATCTTGACAGCACAGAAGATACAATTCCTTATGCAACAGAAGATGCCATTGGTAAGACAGAGGACTTTTATTTCGGCAGAAACAGATATATCGGATATTTATCGAATCTGGCAGTTAAGTCTTTTGAGAACTGCAGGGTAGCACTTGACTGTTCAAATGGTTCTGCATGGATGATCGCAAGAGCTGTATTTGATGCATTAGGTGCCAAATCACATGTAATAAATAATACACCGGACGGCACGAATATTAATATGGGCTGTGGCTCAACTCATATAGAGGGACTGCAGAAATATGTCAGGGAGAATATGTTAGATGTTGGATTCGCATTTGACGGCGACGCTGATAGATGTCTGGCAGTTGATGAGAACGGAGATGTCGTAAACGGCGACCAGATCATATATATCTGTGCAAAATATTTCAAAGAGCATAATACTCTTCCTAATAATAAGGTTGTTGTAACCATTATGTCCAACCTGGGACTGCTTAAGGCACTTGACAGAGAGGGCATTGAATATGAAAAGACAAATGTCGGCGACAAATATGTATATGAGAAAATGAAAGAGACAGGAGATGCACTGGGCGGCGAACAGTCTGGTCATATTATTTTCTCCTCTCATGCACATACAGGCGACGGAATTCTTACAGCTATCATGCTGATGAATGTTATGATTAAGACTCAGCTTCCATTAAGCATATTAGCTAAAAGCTGCAAGATGATGCCGCAGGTTCTTAAGAACGTTGAAGTAGATGATAAAGAAGCCACATTAAATGATCCAAAGGTTCAGGCAGCAGTAGGACACTGTACAGACCAGTTAGGAGACAGAGGCCGAGTGCTTCTTCGTGCCAGCGGAACAGAGCCAGTCTTAAGAGTCATGGCAGAGGCCGAGACTGATAAAGAAGCCGAGGAAAATGTAGATTATATCATCGGCGCAATGGCTCAGGCCGGACATCTGATCCAGATCAGAAGGTAGGGATTCATATCCAGACACAATGAATGAAATTCTGGCGTTTGCGTGCTGGGACGGCGCAGCTCCCTGCGAGAAATCAATCAGCGAAGGCAATTTCGAGCAGGGGCTGCACGCCGAGGTTCCCAGCACGCAAGTACCTGAATAAAAGTTATACGAGGGACTAGTTATATGAACATAAAGACTAAAGATTTATACGACCTGACACATACGAAGGCATCTGAATATCTGCAGCAATTTGAATATCCGTGGCAGGCTCTGGCAGGAATATCAGAATTTGTTGAGGCTTATGGCAAGAGCCTGCCTCAGGATGAATATGATATGATCGCAGAAAATGTATGGATTGCTAAGGATGCGGTCATCTATAACAAGATGTCCAATTATTTCAAGGGCCCATGCGTTATAGGACATAGAACAGAGATAAGACCGGGAGCATTTATAAGAGGCTCAGTTCTGGTAGGAGATGATTGCGTTGTAGGCAATTCCACAGAACTTAAGAATGTAATATTATTCGATAACGTTCAGGTACCTCATTACAATTATGTCGGGGATTCTATCCTGGGATATAAGGCACATATGGGAGCAGGCTCTATTACATCTAATGTTAAGAGTGACAAGAAAAATGTGGTCATTCATAATAATGGCGAGGAACATGAGACCGGCCGCAAGAAGATCGGAGGCTTGATTGGCGATAATGTGGAAGTGGGATGCGGAAGCATAATCAATCCTGGTACAATAGTAGGAAGAGGCAGCAACATTTACCCACTTTCATCAGTAAGAGGCTGCGTTCCTGAAAATAGTATTTACAAGGACAAGGGAGATATTGTTGCCAAGAAATAGGGCGATGTGTAATAATAACTGATGTAAAATATTAACTATTCAGAGCCAAATTGCCCGGACGAGGCTGCGCATTTGCACTTGTCTCTGAACAGTGGAAAATGAAATGGAGGCAAGAGTTAAATGGCAAAGGTCGATCTAACCAAGTACAATATCACAGGAACAACAGAGATAGTATATAATCCGTCATACGAGATGCTGTATGAAGAGGAGACAAAACCGGGTCTGGAAGGCTACGAGGTTGGACAGGTTACAGCGCTTGATACCGTCAACGTAATGACAGGTATTTATACAGGCCGTTCACCAAAAGACAAATATATCGTAATGGATGAGAATTCTAAGGATACTGTTTGGTGGACAACCGAAGGATATAAGAATGACAATCATCCGATGAGCGAGGATGTATGGGCACAGGTTAAGGAAATCGCTAAAAAGGAACTGAGCAATAAGAGACTCTTCGTTGTGGATGCATATTGCGGTGCAAATGCTGATACAAGGATGGCAGTTCGTTTCATCATGGAGGTTGCATGGCAGGCTCATTTTGTTAAGAACATGTTCATCATTCCTACAGATGAGGAACTTGAGACATTTGAACCGGACTTTGTTGTATATAATGCTTCAAAGGCTAAGGTTGACAATTACAAGGAATTAGGTCTTAACTCAGAGACATGTGTGGCATTTAATATTACGAGCCGTGAGCAGGTCATTATAAATACATGGTATGGCGGCGAGATGAAGAAGGGTATGTTCTCAATGATGAACTACTATCTGCCTCTTAAGGGTATCGCATCTATGCACTGCTCAGCTAATTGCGATATGGAAGGCAAGCATACTGCTATTTTCTTCGGACTCTCAGGAACAGGCAAGACCACACTTTCAACAGATCCTAAGAGACTTCTTATCGGCGATGATGAGCATGGCTGGGACGATAATGGAGTATTTAACTTCGAGGGCGGCTGCTATGCTAAGGTTATAGGTCTTGATAAGGAATCAGAGCCTGATATCTATAATGCTATCAAGAGAGACGCTCTTCTTGAAAATGTAACTGTATCAGCAGATGGCAAGATTGATTTTAATGATAAGTCAGTAACTGAGAATACGCGTGTTTCTTATCCGATTTCTCATATTGAGAAGATTGCTTCTAATGTTAATAAAGTATCTGCAGGACCTGCAGCTGATAACGTTATCTTCCTGTCAGCCGATGCATTTGGCGTTCTGCCTCCTGTATCAATCTTAACACCAGAGCAGACGCAGTACTATTTCCTGTCAGGATTTACAGCTAAGCTGGCAGGAACAGAGCGAGGCATTACAGAGCCGACACCTACATTCTCAGCATGCTTCGGACAGGCCTTCTTAGAGCTTCATCCTACAAAATATGGTGAAGAGCTGGTTAAGAAGATGAACCAGTCTGGTGCCAAGGCTTATCTTGTTAATACAGGATGGAATGGAACAGGCAAGAGAATCACTATAAAGGATACACGTGGAATTATTGATGCGATCTTAAATGGCGACATTAAGACTGCGCCGACTAAGACTATTCCTATCTTCAATTTCGAAGTTCCGACTGAGCTTCCGGGAGTAGATTCAGGAATCTTGGATCCTCGCGATACATATAAGGATGCTTCAGAGTGGGAGAGCAAGGCTCAGGATCTTGCGTCAAGATTCCAGAAAAACTTCGTTAAATATACATCTAATGAAGCTGGTAAGGCGCTGGTTTCAGCAGGACCACAGCTGTAAGAAGTGTAGGTAATGCGGCAAATGCTTGTTTTTTAATGGACATTTGCCCAGAATCAATATTGCTGATATATAAGAAATATTCATGTTGATATTCTGAAACAATGATGATAATATGGAGTTGCCCAAAACTGGGCTGATATTTTGAACCTACACTGATAATAAGGGATTCCTATATTTATTAGCCTATGACATGCCTCTTTAACGTGGACTTCAGAAGTTAATGTGCGGCAAACCCACCTAGCATACTGCTAGGGATCAAAATTCAGCCATAAGGTTTTGGGGTTAAAAGAAATCTTCAGGGATGCGAAGGATAATCGCATCCCTTTCTTTTTGCATTTTTGTAGTTGTTGACACGGTATTTTAACTGTATTAGAATTTAGTCTGTGTGCGTACTGGCGGTACGCTGGTATTTGTGCGCAATGGTTTTAGTATAAAGGGGATAAAAACATGAAGGAAAAACTTGCGAAAATAAAGCAGGAAGCATTGGAAAGCATTGCAAATGCGTCTTCTGTTGAAGCACTCAATGACCTTAAGGTTACCTACCTGGGTAAGAAGGGTCAGCTTACAGAAATACTTAAGAGCATGAAGGATGTTTCCGCTGAAGAAAGACCTAAGATCGGACAGATGGTTAATGAGACCAGAAGCGAGATAGAGGGCCGTATCGACCAGATGAGACAGAAATTTGAAAACAAGAGGCTTGAGGCTAAGTTAAAGTCTGAGGTTATCGACGTTACACTTCCTGGAAAAAAGAAAAAATTAGGCCATATTCATCCTAACAATATGATTCTCAAGGAGGTTGAGGATATATTTGTGGGTATGGGATATGAAGTCGTTTCAGGTCCTGAAGTTGAATATGATTATTATAATTTCGAGGCACTTAATATTCCGGCCAATCATCCGGCCAAGGATGAACAGGATACATTCTATATCAACAAGGATATTCTGCTGAGAACACAGACCTCTTCAGTTCAGATCCACGAGATGGAGAGAGGCGTTCTCCCTATCAGAATGATCGCACCTGGAAGAGTATTCAGAGCCGATGAAGTGGATGCAACACATTCACCATCGTTCCATCAGATAGAAGGCCTTGTAATAGATAAGGGCATTACATTTGCCGATTTAAAGGGCACATTAGAAGAATTTGCCAAGAGATTTTTTGGCCCAGATACTAAAACCAAATTACGACCACATCATTTTCCATTTACAGAGCCTTCAGCAGAGGTGGATGTAAGCTGCTTCAAATGCGGTGGCAAGGGCTGCCGATTCTGCAAGGGCGAGGGCTGGATTGAGATCCTCGGCTGTGGAATGGTTCATCCGCATGTACTGGAAATGGTCGGAATCGACCCGAATGAATATTCAGGATTTGCATTTGGATTAGGCCTGGAGAGGCTGACACTTCTTAAATGCGAAATAGATGACATGAGATTATTATACGAGAATGATATGAGATTCTTGAAGCAGTTTTAGGAAAGGAGAGAAGAATGAACGCATCATTATCATGGATTAAATCATTTGTACCGGATCTGGAATGTTCATATCAGGAATTCAGAGATGCAATGACTCTCTCCGGCACTAAGGTTGAAGAATTCAAGGTCTTAGACAAGGATCTTGATAAGATTGTTATAGGTCAGGTTCTCAAGGTAGAGAAGCACCCGGATGCTACTAAGCTGGTTGTTTGCCAGGTTAATGTAGGAACAGAGACGGTTCAGATCGTAACAGGTGCATCTAATGTATTCGAGGGAGCTAAGGTACCGGTCGTTTTAGACGGCGGAAGAGTAGCAGGAGGACATGACGGAAGCCTTACAGAGGGCGGCATTAAGATTAAGAAGGGTAAGCTCAGAGGCGTGGAATCCTACGGCATGATGTGCTCTATTGAAGAGCTGGGTTCAACCAGGGACATGTATCCTGATGCACCTGAGGATGGCTTATATATTCTGCCTGAGGATGCGCCTGTTGGTGCAAATGCTGCAGAATATCTGGGTCTTCATGATGCTAATTACGAGTTCGAAATCACATCAAACCGAGTTGACTGCTACAGCGTAATGGGCATTGCAAGAGAGGCGGCAGCAACCTTCAGAAAAGAATTCGTTAACGAAGAGCCTGTTATTAAGGGCAAATCAGATGACAACATTAAGGATTATCTTGATGTTGAAGTGCAGGATAAGGATCTGTGCCGCAGATATACGGCTAAGGTTGTTAAGAATATAAGGCTCGCTCCATCACCTAGATGGCTGAGACAGCGCCTTGCAAGCAATGGAATCAGACCGATCAACAACGTGGTTGATATAACGAACTATGTTATGGAAGAATATGGTCAGCCAATGCATGCATTTGACTATGACACGATCAAGGGACACAAGATTGTTGTAAAGCGTGCTCAGGATGGCGATAAATTCATGACACTCGATGGTCAGGAACGTGCTCTTGATAAGGACATCCTTATGATCTGTGATGCTGAGAGACAGATCGGTATCGCCGGCATCATGGGCGGTGAAGAGTCTAAGATCACAGATGATGTTAAGACACTCGTATTTGAGAGCGCCTGCTTCGATGGTACTAATAACCGTCTTTCTTCTAAGAGACTGGGTCTTCGTACTGATGCATCAGGCAAATATGAGAAAGGCCTGGATCCAAATAATACCGTTCCGGCAATTATTCGCGCATGCCAGCTGATCGAGGAACTTGACGCAGGCGATGTTGTTGATGGAATGATTGATATCTATCCGGAACCTGTAGAAGAGAAGAAGATTAAGTTTGACCCTGACAGAATAAATGCATATCTGGGAACTGATATTCCTGCTGAGCAGCAGCTGTCATATTTCCCAATACTGGGCATTAAATATAACGAGAAGGATCAGATGCTTACGATTCCTACATTCAGACAGGATCTGTTAAGAGGTGCTGATATTGCTGAGGAGGTTGCAAGATTTTACGGATATGACAAGATCCCTACATCTCTTCCGGCATCTAAGGAAGCAAGCGGCAAATTATCATATGAATTCGTAGTTAATGATAAGATAAGAACATTTATGCAGTCTTATGGTTATTCAGAGGCTATGACATATTCATTTGAGAGCCCTAAGGTGTTTGACAAATGCCTTATTGATGAAAATGACAAATTAAGAAAAGTCATAGTGATCAGCAATCCGTTAGGAGAGGACTACAGCATTATGCGTACATCTCTGCTTAATGGTATGTTTACATCACTTTCTACTAACTACAACAGAAGAAATAAGGAAGCTGCCCTGTTTGAATTGTCCAATATCTACATTCCAGAGGAACTTCCGCTTACGAAGCTTCCGGATGAGAGAATGACGCTGTGCTTCGGCTTCTATGGAGACGGCGATTTCTTCGACCTTAAGGGAGCAGTTGAAGAGCTTCTTGATGCCATGGGCATGAACGGACAGAGAAAATATGAGAATAAGGGTAATCTCAATTTCCTGCATCCGGGACGCCAGGCAATCCTTACATACAATTCACAGGAAATTGGATTCTTAGGAGAGGTTCATCCTGCAGTTGTTAAGAATTATTCATTGGCTGCTAAGACATATATCGCACAGATTGATGTTAAGGCAATATATGGACTGGCTGAGTTTGACAAGAAATATGAAGGCATTCCGAAATTCCCTGCAACCAGCAGAGACATCAGCCTTGTGATGAAGAAGGATATTCCTGCAGGTCATATTGAAGAATTGATCGAAAAATATGGCGGCAAGCTGGTTGAACATTTCGAACTGTTTGATATTTACGAGGGTGAACAAGTAGGAGAAGGCAATAAGTCATTAGCTTATAATATCAGATTCCGAGCTAAGGATCGTACTCTTGAAGATGGTGACGTAGCGCCTGTAATGGAGAAAATTATTAGTAAACTGGAGGAGATAGGGGCACAGCTCAGAAGCTGATGTATCTCTAAAAGTTCATGGACAACAATTTGCCGATTGTGTTAGAATTAATCGGTTAAAATAGCTATCTGAAAAGAGGATGGAAATGAAAAAGACAAAACACATTATTATCTTTATTATTGCAATGATTGTCATCGTTGCATGCTGCCTTGTTACCGGATTCGGTATTGGCGGCGGACATCTTGGTGCAGCCAAGAACATCACACTGGGTCTTGATTTAAGAGGCGGTGTTAGTGTTACATATCAGGCTACTGAAGAGAATCCTTCAGCAACAGATATGGCAGATACAATCTACAAACTGCAGATGCGTGTACAGCAGTACAGCACAGATGCATCTGTATATCAGGAAGGATCTAATAAGATCACAGTTGAAATCCCTGGTGTATATGATACACAGACTGTAATTGATGAATTAGGTAAGCCTGGTTCATTACAGTTCGTAACATATGATAATACAACAGAGGATGGCTCTGTAGATTATGACAATCCGACTGTATGGGTTTCAGGTACGGATATTGCCAGTGCACAGGCCGCAAGCCAGACAGATTCTACAACAGGTTCATCTGAATTTGTCGTTCAGCTGACACTTACAAGTGAGGGCGCTGAAAAGTTTGCTGAGGCAACAGAAGCTAACATTAATAAGTCTATCTCTATCGTATATGATGGTGAGGTAGTAAGCAGCCCTGTTGTTCAGTCTGTAATCTCTGATGGTCAGTGCGTAATTGAAGGAATGGAATCTTATGAAGCAGCAACAAATCTTGCTTCAACAATCCGTATCGGTTCTCTGAGCCTTGAGCTTGAAGAGGTTTCATCTAAGGTAGTTTCCGCTAAGCTGGGTGATAATGCAATTTCCACATCTCTTATCGCAGGTATAATTGCACTTCTTCTGATCATTATATTCATGATTGTTTATTATAGAATCCCAGGCGTTGCAGCCGCATTTTCTATGGTATTCTTCACAGCGGCAATACTTCTTCTGCTGAATGCATTTAACCTGACGCTTACGATCTCGGGTATCGCGGGTATTATTCTTACAATAGGTATGGCTGTCGATGGCAACGTTATCATCAACGCCCGTATCAGAGAAGAGATTGCCATGGGCAATACTATCGAGCAGTCAATTAAGAATGGTTTCAAGAAGTCAACATCAGCCATTCTTGATGGTAATATCACAACACTCATTGTTGCTATCGTTCTTATGATCTTCGGATCAGGAACTGTTCAGGGATTTGGTATGACACTGGCGATTGGTATTGTACTCAGTGTTATCACATCACTTATCGTTACAAGAGTTGTACTTTTCAGTATGCTCTGGATGGGAAGCGGCAAGCCTTCACATTATGCATCGAAACTCAAGGAGAAGAAGCAGCAATTTGATTTTGTAGGCAAGAGAGCCATCTTCTTCGTAATAGCTGCAGTATGTATCCTGGCAGGAGTTGTAGCAATGATCGCCAATGGTGCATCAGGTCATGGCGCTCTTAATGAGAGCATTGAATTTGCAGGTGGTGTCAGCACAACAGTTGAATTCCCTGAGGATTACTCAATTGACAAATTCAATGACGAGATCAAGCCTGCTATAGCAGAGGTTATCGGTTCAAATGATATCGAGGGTCAGAAGGTTACAGGTACTAACCAGTATGTTATCAAGACACCGGCTCTTGATGTAGATGTACGTGATGAGATGCAGACACTTCTCGAGGAACAGTATGGTGCTGATCATGACAGCTTCGAGACAACATTTATCAGCTCAACAATAAGCAATGAGCTTATGAGTGATGCATATCTGTCTCTGGCAATTGCTGCAGTGCTTATGCTTCTGTATATCTGGATCAGATTCAGAAAGTTCAAATTCGCACTCTCTTCAGTATTATGTCTGATTCACGACGTGCTGATCGTTATCGCATTCTATGCAATATTCAGACTGTCAGTCGGCAACTCATTTATTGCATGTATTCTTACGATCGTTGGTTACTCCATCAATGCCACAATCGTTATCTTCGACAGAATCAGAGAGAATCTTGCTGATCCGACTGAGGTTCATGAACTGAAATACGTTATTAACAAGAGTATTTCACAGTCAATGTCACGAAGCGTTCTGACATCAGCAACAACATTTGTAACAGTATTATTCCTGTATATCTTAGGCGTTGAGTCCATGAGAGCATTTGCCCTTCCTCTGGGAATCGGTATTATTGCAGGTGCATATTCATCAGTGCTGATCGCAGGTTCACTGTTCTATACTTTCCATAATAAGTCAGAAAGAGCAGCTATCGCAGGCGGTGCAGTTAAGGCTGCTGCAATTGAAGACAATTCAGCTGAGCCCGCACCTGCAGTAAAGGCAGAGGATGCTGCACCAAAGGCTAAGATAACAGCTAATCCTAATCATAAAAAGAAAAAACGCAGACAGTAATCGCTGATTCAGCCCATTACTTTATGTAACTACAAAGGCCAGGATTTTCCAATCCTGGCCTTGCTTATCACAATGAATTGCGTTGTCCAGGCATGAAAAATTAAAATTACAATGTGCTGGGACGGCGCAGCCCACTACGAGAAAACAATCAGCGTAGGCGTTTTCGAGTAGTGGCTGCACGCCGAGGTTCACAGCACATTGTGATTTTGAGATTGCGCATTGTGAACCCCAGTATGTGTATTTATAGAAGTGAATTGATATGGAAAAGTGGCTTATATATTCTAAGAAGGCGGACTTCGCCGGAATATCGAGAAAATATAATATTTCGCCTATGTTGGCACGCATCATAAGAAACAGAGATATTGTTACGGATGAACAGATCAGCAGGTATCTGAATGCTGATATTGATTCCATGTATGACCCGTTTCTGCTTAAAGGTATGCATGAGGGAGTGAAGATAACGGCTGATACCATAAACCGCGGCGGCAGAATCAGAATCATGGGAGATTATGACGTAGATGGGGTATGCTCCAGCTATATTCTAAAGTCATTTATTGAACATGTGGGTGGTACAGCCGATATAAGGCTTCCTGACAGAATGCGCGAGGGCTATGGAATGAATACTGTTATGGCTGAAGAGGCGGCTCGCGATAATATTTCGCTGATCATCACATGCGATAATGGAATATCATCTACGGCTGCTGTCGAGATGGCGAGAAGCCTCGGAATCAATGTCATAATCAGTGATCATCATGAGCCTCCGGCCGTTCTTCCTGATGCAAATGTCATTATTGATCCTAAGCAGGCAGGGGATACTTATCCGTTTAGAGAAATCTGCGGCGCAGGTGTAGCTTATAAATTCGTGCAGGCACTTAACATATATTGCGGCTTTCATGCGGACAAGCTTCTGGATGAATTATTGCAATATGCAGGCATGGCAACTGTAGCAGATATAGTTCCGCTGATTGATGAAAATAGAATATTTGCATCTGAGGGAATAAAACGTTTAAGAAATACAGCAAATGTAGGCCTAAACTCTCTCATAGAGAAACGAAGTGTAATAAAATCTCGTATTAATTCGGGCATAATCGGATTCGTGCTGGGCCCTTGTATTAATTCAGCGGGAAGATTAAAAAATGCAACGATTGCCCTTGATCTTCTTGAAGAAAAAAATGAACATGAAGCAGGGAGAATAGCAAATGAATTATCAGAGCTTAATGATAAAAGAAAAAAATTAACCGCTGATCAATGCGCTGTTGCGGATGAAATGATTAATAGCATCATTGCTTCTGGTAAAAAATTAAATAAAATATTGGTAGTATATCTTCCGGATGCGCACGAAAGCGTTGCAGGAATTGTCGCAGGAAGAATAAAAGAAGAATTTAACAGACCGTCAATCATAGTGACTAATTCTGAGGATGGATTGAAGGGATCCGGAAGGTCTGTTGACTCATATAATATGATGGAAGGAATGAACAGCTGCAGTGATCTGTTCATAAAATATGGAGGACATGCTAAGGCATGCGGATTTACACTTAAGTTGGATGGAACCAGGGAAGAAACTGTTGAGAGATTTTCGCAGAGAATTAATGATGCATGCACCCTTAAGGATGAGGATCTGGAGAAAACAGTATGGATTGATATGAGACTTCCTTTTAAATATATAACTGAGGAATTTGTAAGAGAATTGGAAAGGCTGGAACCATTTGGACTGCAGAATGAAAAACCAATATTTGCCGAAAATGAAATAAAAGTGTATTCTGCTGCAGTCATAGGAAAAAACAACAATACATTAAAACTGGAACTTGAGGATAGAGAAGGAACCAGAGTAGAGGGACTGCTATTTGGTGAGGAATCATATGTAACAGAACTCAAGAAAATGGTTTCACAGGATAGACACATATCAATTTTATACTACCCGCAGATTAATGAGTTCAGAGGAATAAAAACCAGACAGGCTATGATCAAGTCATTGCATGTTATGGAATAGACCCAAATATAAGCGATTGAACTGATCAGATAAATAGGCTATAATATACATTCGTGAATTGTGGGTGGAAGTATAGTAGAAAGGTATAGTACAGAGAACTCAAGAGAAACCTATGCGAGAAGAGAAAAGAAACTATAACTTTAATAGAGAAATTGGCAGCATAACATCCAGACTGTATTCCAAAAAGATGGCCAGAAAAATAACAAGAATCTATTCGGACGAGATCGGAGATGACTCCGAAAATGATGCTTATAATGCGCGCGATGGATTCGATGATTATTTTGATCATATAGATAGCGAAAAGAAGAAGAAGGCTTCGAAGAACAAAGCAACTGCAGCAGCGATTGCAGCAACCGTGATCGTTGTGATCATTGCAGGTGTTTTTGTGGGGCTTTCATTTCTCAGACCGGAGGAGCCGAAGCTGAATCTTGCAGAGACAGTTACGGAGGAAGCAGAGGCAACGGTGGCATCTTCAAATGCAAATCTGTCTGCAGCACCTGAAATATATGGTGTGATTCCAATCGCTATATACGCAGGTGCTTCAGTAGCATATAAAGACGGCGTCTATGTTGTGGATGATACTGATGACAATCCGACGCTTGAAATTGAAAATGACGAGGTAGATCTGACTACTCCTGGAACATATACAGTAACCTATGTTGCAACGGACAAGGATGGCAATGTCACAAGAGAATCAACAACACTTACTGTAATGGAAGGCACAGAAACAGTAAGCGAGGATGTGATCTATGCCCTTGCGGATTCAATCCTGGAGTCAATCATTACAGATGATATGACAGATGCCCAGAAGTGTCTGGCAGTATATAAATATCTCCATGCGATCAATTACATTGATATTGTACACTCAGAGGACTGGATGCAGAATGCATATGGCATGCTGCAGAAGCGTGAGGGAGACTGCTTCGGATACTATTCGGCAGCGCGGCTCCTTTTAACCAGATTAGGATATGATGTAATGGAGGTACGCAATAACAATAATTATGTTCATTATTGGTGCCTTGTGAGCATAGATGGCGGCAGCACATGGTGGCATTTTGATGCCTGCTGCTGGAGTTGGGGAGAAGATGGCGTATTGTGTCTGGTAAGCGATAATTATCTCTCGACATTTACCAGACGACATCTGACAAGTGATGGAAGACTTATTCATGCATGGGATAAGACAAGTTATCCTGCGACTCCTGAGGAAGACTTCTGGACTGATGAAGATCGCGCGGTTATATACGAGGATGGCGAGATTTCATTAGACCCGCAGCATGATCCTGATGATGAAGTCTGGGAGAATAGCGGCTGGGATGCTTATCTGGATGGAACAGCCGGGACAGCTTATGATTATAATGATTACACTGATTATTATGATTATTACGAAGAGACAACCACATCCGATACACAATGGTATAGTCCGGAGACATATACCGAGCCTGAGACAGATTATGTTGAGACAACAGTTCCGCCTCAGACTGAGGAACCAGGCAATGTTGGCGGCGACACAGAAGCATATATGGAGCCGGCTGCTGAGGTATATGAGTAAGCTTGTCGCAAATGTTGCTGCAGACAATATAAGGTTATGCCATTTATTGTGATAAGGAAAAATATAAAAGTGGAGAAATAAATACAGGGCAGGTTATTCTTGATGCCTTGTAGTCTTTTAATCGGTTTTGGAAAATACATCAAATAGAAATAATATAATAAATAAGCGCAAAAAACTCAGAGAAAAGAAGCGCCATATACAGCGAATGAGCATCATGCTGATGTCGATGCTCATATTGGCTGCGCTGTGCATAGTAGTAGTTGGAGTTTTAAATATCGTTAAGAATTCACCAGATCATTCACTGGTGGTGCTTAGAGACAGAAATGCTCCGGTTGTTAAGGTGCATAATGCTGTATCTGCCAATGGCAAGACCTATGATATCACGGATTTTGTGGACAGCATTGATGACATAACCGAGGTATCAATGGAATATGTTAATGCTCCGGATTATGATACAGATGGAACCCAGCAGATTATAATACGTTTTACGGATGAGGCGGGCAATTATGTAGACAAAAGCCTGAGCCTCGAGGTATATCATGACACGACTGCCCCTGTTATATATGTAGATGATGATATATATGTATTCTGGGGTGAGTCGGTATCATATAAGAGCTTCGTCACGGCTGTAGACGATAAGGACGATGATGTGACTATAGATGTCGATAACAGCGAGGTAGATCTTAATACTATAGGTGCGTATTCTGTAACATATACTGCAACAGACAGCGTCGGCAATTCATCATCCAAGACCGTAACATTTCATGTAATAGAACCGGATTCAGATGAATATTACCTGATGAAGGCAAATGAATTATGCGACCAGATCATATCTGAAATCATTACAGATGATATGGATGATCTTCATAAGGTATGGGCAGTTTATGAATATGTACGAAATATCCCATATGTATTAACTGACTATACGAGAAACTATATCCGTGAGGGATATAAGATGTTAAGCGGTTACGTCGGCGATTGCTATGGAAGCTATGCATCAGTCAGACTGCTGCTTGATAGGTTAGGAATAACCAATCAGCCTATACAGACAGATGAGAATTATACCACCCATTTCTGGAATCTCGTCAGCCTGGATGGCGGTACGACGTGGTATCATGTGGATGCTACCAACTGGATAGAGTGGTCATACAGGCCGAGCATGTGCATGATATCAGATGCAAGATTGGCTGAAATCTCTAACCAGCATGGAGGAACACATATATTTGACAGCAGCCTGTATCCGGCAACTCCGGCAGAGAGCATGTATATACCTGATGATATTTATGCGACATATGAAGTTATAGAATATTAAGGAAGGTTTTGTGTAGAATGGTTAATGGAAAAAAGGTTTTAGGTGTAATAGGTGGCATGGGTCCCATAGCAACTTCCCATTTTATGGAGCTTGTTATCAAGATGACTGATGCCCAGACCGATCAGGAACACCTTGACATGATCATATATAACATACCATCAATTCCCGACAGAACAGCATATATTATAGATCATGAGAAGAAAAATCCCCTGCCTGTTATAGTAGACATCGCTCAGAAGTTAGAAGAGCAGGGCGTTGAATTTCTGGCTATGCCGTGTTGTACGGCACATTATTTCCAGGATGACTTGGAAAAATCGCTGCATAAGCCATTTGTAAATATTATAAGAGCCACTGTTAATTATCTCAAAGAAAGAGGAATTACGAAGGTCGGCATAATGGCTACAGACGGCACCATCAGAACAGGCCTGTTTAACAGAGAGCTGGAGGCAAATGGTATGCAGGCCATCATTCCGTCACCAGAACGTCAGAAGGATGTAATGTATATCATCTATGATAATGTAAAGGCCAACCAGCCGGCTGATATGATGAGGTTTAAGCGTGTCGGTGATGAGCTTAAGGCAAATGGAGCAGAAGCTATCATCCTGGGTTGTACGGAATTATCCCTTGTTAAGCGTGATAATAATATCGGTGCAGGTTTCATAGATGCCATGGAAGTATTGGCACAGAAGTCACTCATTTCATGCGGCTCCACATTAAAACCTGAGTATGAGGAACTAATCAGTAAGTAAATGGCTGCGCCTGCATTCACGGCATTAAATTAAACTAAATGAAAGATGTAGTCGCCCGTGTGCCGTGAACCTCGGCGTAGCAGCCACTGTTCGAAAACGCCTTCGCTGATTGTTTTCTCGCAGTGGCTGCGCCGTCCCGGCACGGGCACATGTACAGTTTAGCGAAACTTATAAAGTTATATTTATACGGAGATATATTTATATGCAGTATACGAATATTTTGGAATATCTGGAAGAAACGGTAACAGAGGTGCCGGACAAGACGGCATTTGCCTGTGATGATCACAGTCTTACATTTAAAGAGCTGTATGACGAGAGCCGTTCGGTAGGTACATATCTTGCCAGGGAGGGCTTCTATAAGAAGCCAGTTGTGGTCTTTATGCAGAAGACGCCGAGAGCCATTGCGGCATTTCTGGGCGTTATCTATGCGGGATGCTTTTATGTGGCACTTGATGAAGAAATGCCTAAGCATAGAATTGAACTGATCATAGGCACAGTAAATGCCGGGGCAGTGATCTGTGATGCGGCAACAGCTGACATGATTAAGGAATACGGATACGAAGGTCAGGTATACAGCTATTCAGAAATTTCGGCTGCAGGTGCTGACGACAGTATTCTTGCATCAATCAGAGACAAGCAGACTGACATAGATCCGATCTATGCTGTGTTTACATCTGGTTCTACAGGAGTTCCTAAGGGAGTTCTGGCATGCCACAGGTCAGTTATAGACTATATCGAGAATCTGTCTGCCGTATTGGAATTTGACAGAGAGACAGTATATGGTAATCAGGCGCCATTTTATTTTGATGCGGCATTGAAGGAGATTATTCCTACAATGAAATTCGGTGCCACAACATATATTATTCCTAAGGCATTATTTATGTTCCCAATCAAGCTCGTTGAGTTTCTGAATGAACATAAGATCAATACCATTTGCTGGGCAGCGTCGGCTATGACCATGATCTCATCATTTAAGACATTTGATAAGATTAAGCCTGAATATGTGAAGAGAGTTGTATTTGTCGGTGAAGTATTCCCTATCAAGCAGCTTAAGATGTGGCAGGAAGCACTTCCTAATGCGATGTATGTTAATCTCTACGGTCCTACAGAGACAACAGGAGTATGCTGCTATTATAAGGTAGACAGAGAATTTAATCTTGATGAGACACTTCCTGTAGGAAGGCCATTCCATAATACATCAATCATTTTATTAAATGATGATAATACAGAGACGAAGCCAGGCGAGGTGGGAGAGATCTGTGTAAAGGGAACCTGTCTTACACTTGGATATTACAACAATCCTGAGAAGACAAGAGAGGCCTATATCCAGAACCCGCTGAATGACATGTATCCTGAGACACTTTATAAGACGGGCGACTTGGGCAGATACAATGACAGAGGTGAGTTATGCTACGTATCCCGTAAGGATTATCAGATCAAGCACATGGGACATAGGATTGAGCTGGGCGAGATAGAGGTTGTTGTAAATATGCATAAAGGCATAAAAACAAATTGCTGTATATTTGATGACAATAAAAAGAAGATTGTGCTATACTATGTCGGCGATGCGACCAAGGCGGAAGTGGCGGCATTTACCAAGGAAAAGCTGCCGCGATATATGTTCCCAAATGTTATAACACAGCTTGAGAATATGCCTTATACGCCGAATGGCAAGATCGACAGAGTATTTTTGAAAAATAAATATAATGAGGGAAAATAAATGGAAAGATTAATTGAGATTCTCGAAGGACTGCATCCTGAAGTAGATTTTGAAACCTGTGATGATCTTATTGACGGTAAGATCTTTGATTCATTCGATATTGTAACTCTTGTTGCAGAAATTAATGAAGAGTTCGATATTGCTATCCCGGCAGAAGAACTTATTCCTGATAATTTTAATTCAGCAGAAGCAATCTGGGATCTTATTCAGAAACTCGACGAAGAGTAATTTATTAAATAATGTCATTTACATCAATTGATTTTTTAGCATTTTTCGGGATATTAATTATCCTTTACTATGCATTGCCTAAAAAAATACAATGGATAGTGCTTTTAGTGGCCAGTTATACATTTTACCTGCTTGCAGGTATCAAATATCTGGCCTTTATTTTGTTTACCACAATTACAACATACCTTGTAACGGTATATATGGATAACAATCATCAGCTGCAGGCTGCCTATCTGAAGGAGCATAAGGCTGATATGTCGAAGGATGAGAAGAAGGCCTTCAAGAAGGTTATCAAGTCGAAGGACAGACTGTGGTTTATCATTACTATAGTAGCCAACTTCGGCATTCTGTTTTTCTGTAAGGCATGCCTTGTGGAACCATTGAGCGGCATGACGGATTCATCCTTGATCTCATTCCTATCAGTGGGTCTTCCGTTTGGTATATCCTTCTATATGTTCCAATCAATGGGATATGTTATAGATGTATATCGCGGTAAGGCAGAAGCAGAGCGCAACTTCTTCAAGGTTGCGCTGTTTGTGTCGTTTTTCCCGCAGTTAGTGCAGGGTCCTATCAGCAAATGGGAGCAGCTTAAGTCTTCATTATTTACACCGCATGAATTTGACACGAGGCAGGTTGCGTTCGGCCTTCAGAGAGTATTATGGGGCTTCTTTAAGAAGCTGGTAATAGCCGACAGAATAGCGGTAGCCATCGGCACACTAAAGGGCGATGAGTATACAGGCGTTGGTTTCTTCCTGCTTACCACATTATATGCGGTACAGATCTATGGTGACTTCACAGGAGGAATTGATATTGCCATCGGTGTCGGCGAGACACTTGGAATCACAATGCCTGAGAACTTTATAAGACCATATTTCTCTAAGAATATCGCGGAATACTGGCGCAGATGGCACATCTCGTTAAATGAGTGGATGAAGAGCTATATCTTCTACCCTATAACTGTATCTGGT